>CADCKR010000008.1 GCA_902802105.1 uncultured Ruminococcus sp. | reverse complement strand
TTATACCACATTTCAGGGGACTGTGCCTTTTTTGTTGCTGTTTTTCTTAGTGTTTATCAGGGGTTAAAGCTATTTGGAGTGTGGGAAGTTTGAGTTACTCATTCAAAAACCCTGAAATTGCTATGAGTTTTGCTTGCATAGTGGAAATATTTATGCTATAATGCTATATATGATATAATGCTAAGTTTATGCCATTTGTTTTGCAAAAGATCTGACAAACCTATGCGCAGCCTGTACAATAAAATATTCATGCAGGAGCATTATGCCTTTTTGACAATTTTATTATGACGATAAAGTGTACTCTGCGGGAGTATTCTCCTTTCAACGGCGCAAATGTAGAAACAGTGCTTACAGCAAAATAAAAGACAGGAGATGAAAAAGTTGAAAAAGAAAAAACTCATCACCCGTGCGGCGGCTGCCGCAGCAGCGCTTTCCGTTGCCATGTGTGTTTCTGTGGGCGTCAATGCCATGCAGATATTTGTCAGAACACTTACAGGCAAGACTTTTACTCTTGAAGTTGAATCCAACGACACGATAGAGAACATCAAACAGAAAATACAGGAAAAAGAGAGCATCTCGCCCGACCAGCAAAGATTGATATTTGACGGAAAAAAATTAGAGGACGGCAAGACACTTGCCGATTACAATATCCAAAAGGAAAGTACACTGCATCTTGTTCTCAGATTAAGAGGCGTTATTGAAATAACCGGTACGGGCAGCGGCAACACCAATGTAAGCTACCTGTCTGTCCCGACCTATACCGTTACAATTCCGTCCGATGTTTCTCTTTCAAAGGACAGTGCGGTGCAGAAGAATATCACAGCCGAAAATGTCTTGCTCGAACAAGACAAGAAGCTAAAGGTAAAATTAGACTCGGCAAGCAATACCGCAAGCGGCAGTGATTTCAGCGCCATGAACGGCAGCGATTCTGTTGTAAAGTACACCATTACGGCAGACAATAATACTATTGCTGTCGGTGATGAGATCGCCTCCTTCACGTCTGACGGAACACAGGATATAACATTCTCAAAGGTTGATTTAACAGGCGTAAAACATACAGGCGAACACACCGAAACGCTGACTTTCAATATTTCCATCGGAAATTAAAGCGGGACACTGTACAATAATATTGCAGAAATGATGTTAGCAGTTAATTATTCAACCATAAGAAATTTACCCTCCGGCCGTTACGTCAGCCGGAGGGTAACTGCTGTTTTGGGAGAGTAAACGCTCACATAACACAAAAATGTGCCGCATGGGCGGTGATTTTTTCGGTTATACTTGAAAGCACTTCATTCAAGCAGGCTCATGACTTCACTGACACTCATTTTCATAATGTCGCCATCGCCGCCGAGGACGGTTTCAAGAAGATCGGCTTTCCTCTGCTGAAGCTCACTGATCCTTTCCTCAATGGTATTCTTTGTGATCAGCTTATAGACCTGTACGTTGTTGTGCTGCCCGATTCGGTAGGCACGGTCGGACGCCTGATTCTCGGCGGACAGGTTCCACCACGGATCGTAATGTATAACGATGTCTGCGCCTGTCAGGTTCAGACCTGTGCCGCCTGCCTTCAGCGATATAAGAAATACACTGACAGCATTTTCGTTGAAGTCATTGACCAGCTTCAGGCGTTCCTTTGCCTTGGTCTTGCCTGTGAGCATATAATATTCAACGCCTTCCGCATCCAGACGCGCGGCAATTATATCGAGCATAGAAGTAAACTGCGAAAACAAAAGGATCTTGTGGCCGGCTTCGATACAGCTTTTTATCAGCTCAATGCATTGCTCAAGCTTGGCGCTGCCGCCCCCGTAGTTTTCATAGACCAGCGACGGGTCGCAGCACAGCTGCCGCAGACGTGTGAGCATAGCCAGTATTTTCAGCCTGTCGCTGCTGTCGCTCAGATGCTTTAACTCGCCGCGCACTTCAGCAGCATTGGCAGTGTATATCTTTTTCTGCTCGTTTTCCATTTCGGTAAGCAGTACGGTTTCGGTCTTGTCGGGCAGTTCTTCAAGCACTTCTTTTTTAAGTCGCCGCAAAATAAAAGGTGAGGTCAGCCTTTGCAGGGAGCGCGCGGCAGCTTCATCATGCTTTTTGACTATCGGCTGCTCATAGTTCTTTTTAAAATAGCTGTAGTTGTGCAGATACCCGGGCATGATAAAATCAAAAATGCTCCATAGCTCCGCCAGCGTATTTTCAACAGGCGTACCTGTAAGCGCAAAACGCAGCTTGCTGCTGACAGCCTTGACAGCCTTAGCGGATTGTGTACTGTGGTTCTTGATATTCTGCGCTTCGTCAAGGAACTGCGCATAAAATGTCATGCTTTCGTATTTTGCGATATCACGAAGCAGAGTAGAATAAGACGTAATTATCACATCGCGATCGGCAATGTCTGTAAAAAGAACGGCTCTTTCATTTGCAGTGCCGGACATACAGAGCGAGCTCAATTCCGGCGCAAAGCGGATGATCTCGTTTTGCCAGTTCAGCACAAGCGAGGACGGACATACAACTAAAAACTGCTTTTTTTCTTCGCTTTTGTTTTTTTCACTGAGCATAAAGGCGATCGTCTGGAGAGTTTTTCCGAGACCCATATCGTCCGCCAATATACCGCCCATATTGTACATTCCGAGTGTAGAAAACCATTGTAGGCCTGTCTTCTGATAGTCACGCAGAGTATTCTCCAATACAGCGGGAACAGGTGCGGCGCTTTCGTCCGTCAGAAGGTTCTGATATGATTTGACAAGCCTTTTAAACTCTGTGCTGCGCCTTATCCTTATGCTGTCGGAGTCCTTTTGCAGGCTGTCAAGGTAAAGCATACGGTACATTGGAACAGCTATATTTTCCTTTAAAAATGCTTTATCGTTTATGTTGAGCTCCTTCGTTACCATGTCAAGCTGCGATAAGCCGTCATCTATAAGCGAAAAGGAGCCGTCTGTGAAACGGTGATACTTTTTACCCTTGCGGTATGCCTGCAAAAGCTCCGCAAGCTCCTCGCGTGTATATCCGGACGCTTCAATGTCAAGCTCAAGCAGATTGCCCGAGGTACGTATGCCGACATTTGGCATAGCCGCCGGACGCACCTTCATTTTTTTAAAGCTGTCACTTACGAAGATATCCATTGTTTTGGAAAGCACGCGCATACCCTCCGAAAGAAGATCGAGTATTTTGTCTTCATCGTAAATTCGGAAAGGATATTTTTTCGGCATTGTTGTCTGATTGCGCTCAAAATATTTCAGTACCTGATCGGACGCAAGCTTTTCATCCACCACATCACAGTATGGATTGTTCTTCTGCGTATACGGAAAATAATAGGAGTTTTCGGCATAGCAGTATTTCAGACGGGCGAGTACCCCATTATTTTCATCCACATCTACATACAGCTCCGCTGTCATCTGCGGCGGGATAAGATCATCCGGAATGTCGTTATACAGAATATTTGCATACGGCTCCACACGCTTCAGAACGGAATTGTAAAAGGAGGTCAGTTCTGCGGCGGCAATATAGATATCGGAGTTTTCATGCGAGTTAACGAACTGCACAAACGGCGCTATTTTTTGTGTGACATCCGCAGAGGTGATATAGATAGTATTTTCCGCAGTATCCATAAAAAAGCCATGCTCATAGCTTCCGAGAAAAACAGGAATTTTATTGAAGGATAATATAATCCTGCCGTTTTCTTTTCTGCCAAGGGTAAGCGATATTCCGGGCGTACCCTCAGTAAAACGAAACGGCGTTTTATCTATCACAATACCTTTATCGCGGTACATAAACATCAGTTTTTCAAGTTCTGAGCCCCTCGGATTGAAATAACCGCGAGCGCTTCTGTATGAGTAATCCGCATAGCTGCTGTAATATACACTTTTTGATATCTGAAAAAGCTGCCTGCCTGTCTCGTCAAGGTTTTTGATGCTATGTGTAAACTTAAAGAACTTACCGTATTCTCTTGTTTCATTATTCTCGAAATCCATTATAAATCGGCTGAAATCCTTGACATAATACAGCTTTTCTCTGCCGATCTTCAGGCGATAGGAAAGCCCGTCATCAAGCATCCATTCGGGTTCAAGCTGCGCAACGGGGTTATACTGAGCGACAGCCCGCCGCTGATATGAAAATATAAGACTCTGGATACCCTCCGAGCTTTCCTCTGAAATATCGTCTTCATATATGCTGTCAATATACAGCAGCGCAGCATAATTATGTTCACATCCGCTGCCGTAATGCTTTTGTCCGCAGCTGCATGAGATATATTCGATTACTCCGTCAGAAGAGATTATTACCCGGACATTGCAGGTGCTTCGCGCAGTATGCACGTCAAAATCGAATGTATTTCCGCTTTTTTTTACAAGCTTTACTTCACCGTTCTTATACAGCTTAATGCCTTTATCCTGCTCATTGTAATAAAAGAAATATCTGTAGTCTTTTATCGTCATGCTTTTTTCGTCCAATCTTTATTTATATTTTATACTAATTCCTGATAAAAAGCAGACTTAGGTTCGCGAGGATGATTTTCGCAAGACTCGGCGGAGAACGCAGGAATCCTGACGGATTCCGAGAACGACAACAAAGTATTGCGGAAATCAGACTGCAAAAATTGTCTGCATTTTGTTAGGTATTAGTATTATACATTATATCGTTACACATAGTCAAGACAAAACAGCCATTACAGGTTACACGAGGGAAGTTCTTTTCCGGCGGTAAAAAATGCTTTCGATTCAGCCGCAGTATGCTATAATACACTTGTTACCGCTGCGGCACGTGCAGTCGGATACTACATCTGCAAATGGCTGGACGAACACAAGTAAACAGCAACCGGCCTGAATGTTATTACCCGCCAATGTTTACATAAAAAAGCGAGCCCCGCACATAGCTTCAACTATATACAAATTTTATTTTATTTTGTTATTTATTTTACCATAAAAAAACAAATTTGTCTATAAATTAAATGTAAAATGACGGCAAGCTGCTTGTTTAATACATTTTGTGGCTTTTATTATATCAATATGGTGTTATCAGAGCGAAAGTTATGGTATAATTAAGTAAGCGGAAGGTTTTCGCATAAATTATGCGGAATGTCCTGACGAACAAAAAATTATACGGAGGTATCTTCAATGAGCAGCTTTCAGAGCGCAGACATCAGAACACTCAGCGACAACTTTTTCAAAAGAATAGGCAGCGAATGGACACTCATTACGGCAGGCACACCCGAAAAATTCAACACCATGACCGCAAGCTGGGGCGGTGTGGGCATATTGTGGAACAAAAACGTAGTCTTTACTTTCATACGTGACAGCAGGTACACGCTTGAATTCGTAGACAGCAATGATTACTACAGCATCTCGTTTTTCGGCGGAGAACACATGAAGGAGCTTGCGTTCTGCGGCAAAAACTCGGGGCGTGATATTGATAAGGTCAAGGCAACAGGACTTACTCCCGTATTTGACGAAAACGCACCGTATTTTGAGGAAGCTGACCTTGTGCTTATCTGCCGCAAGCTTTACAGGCAGTCTATGAACGCAGAATCATTTATAGATAAAACCGACGCCGAAAAATGGTACGCCGACAGCGACTGGCACGAGGTATTTGTAGGTGAGATAGTAAGGGTGCTGAAAAAGCAATGAGAAATGTACTCATAACAGGCGCATCACGCGGCATAGGCGCAGAAACGGCACGTCTTTTTGCCGCTCAGGGCGACAATGTAATAATCAATTATTTCCGCTCAAACGCCGCCGCAGAAACACTTTGCAGAGAGATAAATTCAGCCGGACACAAGGCCGTTACGTTCAGGGCAGATGTTTCTGACTCACACGAGACCGCAGCCATGTTTGCATACGCAGAACAGTGCTTCGGAGGCGTTGATGTACTCGTAAATAATGCCGGTATCGCACAGACGAAGCTTTTTACCGACATAACGGACGATGACTGGCAGCGAATGATAAGCACTAACCTCAGCAGCGTGTTTTATTGCTGCCGTGCTGCTCTCCCCTATATGATAAGGAAACACTGCGGAAGGATAATAAATGTGTCGTCAATGTGGGGTCAGATCGGCGGCTCATGTGAGGTGCATTACTCAGCCGCCAAGGCCGGAATTATCGGTCTGACAAAAGCTCTTGCCAAAGAAGAGGGGCTGAGCGGCATCACCGTTAACTGCATTGCTCCCGGTGTGATACGCACCGACATGACTGCAAATCTTTCTGAGGAGGACTTTGCCGCACTTGCTGACGAAACTCCCACCGGCACTATAGGCACACCCGCAGACGCAGCAAAAGCGATCCTTTTCCTTGCATCGCCCGATTCCTCATTCATCACCGGTCAGGTCTTGTCTGTCAGCGGCGGCTTTGTAGTATAATTGCGGTGCTTTACAAAAGCTTCTTTTACAAACGCTGATTTACTCACTCTGGCGGCACAATAAGGTATGTGCTGAACAGGCAGCGTAACCATAAAAATTGTATACTTGTGCAGCTTTATACTAATTCCTGATAAAAGCAGACTTAGGTTTGCAAGGATGATTTTCGCAAAAATTGTCTGCTTTTTGTTAGGTATTAGTATTATTTCTGACTGCATAAAAAAACTCCCTTTCATCGGCGGAAAACCAACGAAAGGGAGAATTTTTTATTGATAACTAAAAATCAGATATTACTCGTAGATCTTGGAAACAACGCCTGAACCTACTGTTCTGCCGCCCTCACGGATAGCGAAGCGGAGACCCTCTTCCATAGCGATAGGAGTGATGAGCTCAACGTTCATGTCAACGTTATCGCCAGGCATACACATCTCTGTGCCCTCGGGAAGGTTGATAACACCTGTAACGTCTGTTGTTCTGAAATAGAACTGAGGACGATAGTTGTTGAAGAAAGGAGTATGACGGCCACCCTCGTCCTTAGTCAGTACGTATACATGACCCTGGAACTTTGTGTGAGGATGAACTGAGCCGGGCTTTGCAATAACCTGTCCACGCTCGATGCTCTTCTTGTCGATACCACGGAGAAGTACGCCTACGTTGTCGCCTGCCTCAGCATAGTCCAGAGTCTTTCTGAACATCTCAAGACCTGTAACAACTGACTTCTTCTTCTCCTCAGAAAGACCAACGATCTCAACTTCCTCAGAAGTTCTGATCTGACCTCTCTCAACTCTACCTGTAGCAACTGTACCACGGCCTGAGATCGTGAATACGTCCTCAACAGGCATAAGGAAAGGAAGATCTGTTGTACGCTCAGGAGTAGGAATGTACTCATCAACAGCCTTCATGAGCTCATGGATGCACTGATACTCAGGAGCCTCAGGATCCTTTGAAGCAGAATCAAGAGCCTTGAATGCAGAACCGCGGATGATAGGTGTATCATCGCCCGGGAACTCATACTCGTTGAGGAGCTCACGGATCTCCATCTCTACGAGGTCGAGAAGCTCTTCATCGTCAACCTGATCGGTCTTGTTCATGAATACTACGATGTAAGGAACGCCAACCTGACGTGAAAGAAGGATGTGCTCTCTTGTCTGAGGCATAGGACCGTCAGCAGCAGATACAACGAGGATAGCACCGTCCATCTGAGCAGCACCGGTGATCATGTTCTTAACATAGTCAGCGTGTCCGGGGCAGTCAACGTGAGCATAGTGACGGTTGGGAGTCTCATACTCAACGTGTGCAGTGTTGATTGTGATACCACGTGCTCTCTCTTCAGGAGCCTTATCGATGTTAGCGTAATCAACGAACTCAGCATCGCCCTCAAGGTTGAGAACCTTTGTGATAGCAGCTGTAAGTGTTGTCTTACCATGGTCAACGTGGCCGATTGTACCAATGTTTACGTGCGGCTTTGTTCTGGAAAATTTTTCCTTTGCCATTGGAAATTACCTCCTAAAATATAAATTTAATAAGCTTTGGACTTGATATTATTGTAGCAACAACAAAACCAAAATGCAAGCTTTTTTTGATATTTTTTTGTGGATAACTTAGTCATCCTTCTTGCTGCGTGCCGAAATAATGTCATCAGCGATGCTCTTCGGTACTTCAGCGTAAGAGTTCGGCTCCATTACATACTGTCCGCGGCCCTGTGTCTTGGAACGCATATCGGTAGCATAACCGAACATCTCTGAAAGCGGAACCATAGCAACGATTCTCTGAGCGCCTGCAACAGCCTCCATGCCCTGGATCATTCCGCGGCGGGAGTTGAGGTCACCGATAACGTCGCCCATGTATTCCTCAGGTACAGTAACAGTAACCTTCATAATAGGCTCAAGAATGACAGGATCTGCCTTTCTCATACCTGACTTGAACGCCATTGACGCAGCGATCTTGAATGCCATTTCTGAGGAGTCTACCTCATGATAAGAACCGTCATAAAGTGTTACCTTAACGTCAACAACATTGTAGCTTGCAAGCACACCAGAGAGCATTGCGCCCTGGATACCTGCATCAACAGCGGGGATATACTCCTTCGGGATAGCGCCGCCGACAACTGCGTTGACAAACTCGTAGCCCTTGCCGGGGTTAGGCTCCAGTCTGATCTTAACGTGACCATACTGTCCCTTACCGCCTGACTGTCTTGCATACTTCTCATCAACATCCGAACCCTTGCGGATAGTCTCTTTGTATGCAACCTGAGGCTTACCGATATTTGCCTCGACCCTGAACTCACGGAGAAGTCTGTCTACGATGATCTCAAGGTGAAGCTCGCCCATACCTGCGATAATGGTCTGTCCTGTTTCCTCGTCTGTGTATGCCTTGAAGGTAGGATCCTCTTCTGCAAGCTTTGCAAGAGCGATGCCCATCTTCTCCTGGCCGGCCTTTGTTTTAGGCTCGATAGCAACACGGATAACGGGATCCGGGAACTCCATTGATTCAAGAATAACAGGATGTGCCTCTGTACAGAGGGTATCACCTGTTGTTGTATTTTTAAGACCTACAGCAGCAGCGATATCACCTGCATAAACAGTTTCGATATCCTGTCTGTGGTTTGCGTGCATCTGAAGGATACGGCCGATACGCTCGGAGTTATCCTTTGTAGAGTTATATACAGTTGAACCTGCGTTAAGTGTACCTGCATAAACACGGAAGAAACAGAGCTTACCAACATAGGGGTCTGTAGCGATCTTGAATGCAAGAGCTGCAAAGGGCTCTGAATCGGAAGAAGGAACCTCTACCTCTTCTTCGGTGTTGGGGTTGATGCCCTTGATAGCAGGAACATCTGTAGGAGCGGGCATATAGTCAACGATAGCGTCAAGAAGCTTCTGAACGCCCTTGTTGCGGTATGATGTGCCGCATACTACGGGAACCATAGTATTGTCTATAGTTGACTGACGGATAACTCTCTTGATCTCTTCCTTGGTGGGCTCTTCGCCTTCGAGGTACTTTTCAAGAAGCTCTTCGTCCTGCTCGCATACGTGCTCGATAAGATCTGCACGATACTTCTCTGCAAGCTCCTTCATATCCTCAGGGATCTCCTCAACCTTCATATCCTTGCCGAGATCGTCATAATAAACGTCTGCGTTCATCTCTACGAGGTCTACGATGCCCTTGAAGGTATCTTCCGCACCGATCGGGAGCTGGATCGGCACAGCGTTGCACTTCAGACGGTCTTTCATCATCTGTACAACATTGTAGAAATCGGCGCCCATGATATCCATCTTGTTGACGTATACCATACGGGGTACCTTATATTTGTCAGCCTGTCTCCAGACTGTTTCGGACTGAGGCTCAACACCGCCCTTAGCACAGAGAACCGTCACGGAACCATCAAGTACACGGAGTGAACGCTCGACCTCAACCGTAAAGTCAACGTGACCGGGGGTGTCAATGATATTGATTCTGTGGCTGCCCTTGGTACCGTCGCTTCCTGCCCAGAAACAAGTTGTGGCAGCAGATGTGATCGTAATACCTCTTTCCTTCTCCTGTGCCATCCAGT
Organism: uncultured Ruminococcus sp.; assembly: GCA_902802105.1. Lineage (GTDB taxonomy): Bacteria > Bacillota > Clostridia > Oscillospirales > Acutalibacteraceae > UBA1213. The sequence continues at coordinate 36,503 of CADCKR010000008.1, read as the reverse complement.
CCATGGTAGAAGCGCCCTCGTGGGTCTCACCGATCTTGTGGTTGACACCGGTATAGAAAAGAATACGTTCTGTTGTTGTTGTTTTACCGGCATCTATATGAGCCATGATGCCGATGTTGCGTGTCATTTCAAGTGATACTTGCCTTCCCATTTGAATCCTCCTTGATATTCGTACCCTCAGGCACATGCTGTCAGGGCACTTATGCCTCTATTACCATCTGTAGTGTGCAAATGCCTTATTTGCCTCTGCCATTCTATGTGTTTCCTCGCACTTCTTGGCAGCACCACCGATGCCGTTTACAGCATCAAGAATTTCTCCGGCAAGTCTTTCCTTCATTGTCTTTTCGGATCTGAGTCTTGAATATCTTGAGATCCAACGAAGTCCGAGTGTCTGTCTTCTCTCGGGTCTTACCTCCATAGGAACCTGGTAGGTAGCACCGCCCACACGGCGAGCCTTTACCTCAAGAGACGGCATTACCTTTTCCATAGCCTGCTCAAAAACCTCAAGCGGCTCTTTTCCTGTCTTTGTGTTCACGATCTCGAAAGCACCGTAAACGATCTTCTGAGCTACGCCCTTCTTGCCATCATACATGATGTTGTTGATAAGACGGGTCACCAGCTTTGAATTATAAACCGGATCGGGCAAAACGTCACGTTTTGCGACATTACCTCTTCTTGGCATTATACTTCCCTCCTTCACAGTAGTGATTTCATAGGTACTCGAAAGGACTTCTTCTTCCGCATTGCCATACAGAGAGGCACATATCTATGTAAAAATACATCTCTGTATTGCTTATTCATTAAAAGAGAGCCTTAAGAATGTGTTTTCCCGGATTCAGTGCCGGATCACTTCTTGCCTGCCTTCGGACGCTTTGCACCGTACTTGGAACGAGCCTGCATACGCTTTGCAACACCCTGTGCGTCGAGTGTACCACGGATGATGTGGTAACGAACACCAGGGAGGTCCTTAACACGGCCGCCTCTGATCAGAACAACGCTGTGCTCCTGAAGGTTATGGCCTACACCGGGAATATAGGATGTTACCTCTATGCCGTTTGAAAGTCTTACTCTGGCGATCTTTCTGATAGCTGAGTTAGGCTTTTTAGGTGTAGCTGTCTTAACAGCAGTACAAACGCCTCTTTTCTGAGGTGAGTTCTGGTCGATAGCTCTGCGCTTCTTTGAGTTCCAACCCTTGAGAAGTGCCGGAGCCTTGGCTTTCTTTTCAGAAACCTCTCTGCCCTTGCGAACTAACTGGTTAAACGTTGGCAATTCACTGCACCTCCTTGCTCAAAAAATATATGTTCAACGGCCATACAAAAGTATGTGCCGGTAAACAGCGCTTTATTCAATTTCACCGTAAAATCCAACGCTTTTACGCTATTTATATTGAACCTTCACAGCAAAATTTACCTCGGCAAGCTATTCGCTCACAAGTATTTATTCTACCACATCTTCCCTTCATTTGTCAACCCCGAAATTATCAAATTCATTGAAAATCAATTTACGAAAATCAATTTATGATCAATTTTGCGCCGGCAGGTTACACGGGGGAACCCTTCCTAAAACCGCTGAATTTGATCTGCCGCTCCCAATTCGGCGCAGAGCCTGCGCCGAAAGCACTAAAAAAGGAGCTGTGAAGATATGATGAAGCTTTCATCATTCTTTCACAGCCCCGACAAGGTCTTGCTTTTTTCTTTCCGATCCTGAACGTCAAATCATACGGGCGGTGATGCCGGATCCAGAAAAAGAATGCTACCTGTTTGAAATACTGTAACGATATTCCTTTGGTGTCATGTGGAACTTCTTCTTGAATATCCTGTTGAAATAAGACAGATTAGTGATGCCGATGCTGGCGGCGACCTCCGTGATCTGTACACGTGTGGTCAGCAGAAGGTTGGATGCAATGTTAAGACGATAGTCATTTATGTATTCGATACAGGTCATACCCATGTATTTTTTGAAGAAACGCATGAAGTAATGCTTGCTGAGGTTGACCGTTTCTGCAAGCTCATCAATAGTGATGTTGTTCATGTAGTTCTCGTTGATGTAATCAATGATGGCCTTTATGTTCTTTGTGGTAACATCCTTGATGCCCATCTCGCCCGAATCATTGATGAACACATCCTTGAAGAGCACATAGAACAAACCGTATACCTCTGCCTTCAGCCTTATCTCAAAGCACTCGCTCTTTTCGTGATATACCGATATCATATTCTTCACTCTGCTGCAGACCTCCTCGTAATGAGGATCCTCAGTAGTTATAACAACAGGCGAGATGTAGCCGTTCTCGACAAAGGGTACAAAATACTTTATCGAGCAGGCATCCGTGCTGTTGCCTGTAAGAAGATTCATATTGAATATCACGCTGCGAAATACTGTCCTGCTGTTCTCATACTGCCTGAACGAGTGGAGAACCGACGGATTGATAAGGACTATGTCCCCCTTCTTGACATGATACTCTTCAAAATCAACACATTCTATAAATTCGCCTTCCTCAACATAGACAATCTCCATTTCATCATGCCAATGCATAGGAAAGGTAGTATAGTAATCCGGCATGACCGTCTTACTTATGACATAAGGTAACAGAAAATCCCCCTTCTGCCCTGTTTCCTTAAGACTCATTAGTTCATCGTGCTGCATATTTCCGACTCCTTGCTTTAACTCCGGACAGCGTGTATAATTATGAGTGCCATCCGTTTTTTTCAAAATAATTCAGTCAAAAAATTGTTTAAGTCAAAAAGATTTTGCCGTAAAATGGCTAATGTTATTTTTGGTAAAATACACCGCATTTTTGTATCATTATACCAATTTTTAGCACTTTCACCGCCCTTTTTTTGTCGTCATTTATATTATAATATCATTTTTACGATTTGTCAAATGTTGAATATATAAAAAATAAAAAATTAACAAATATCACATAAATTTGCATCCGCAATGATAATTATTTCATTTTTTTCTTTTTTTGCCATTAAAATACAAAACTTCCCGTTACCATTTTCCAGATATAAATCCGCTTGAACAGCGAGATTTTCGCTTGTTTCGGAGAAGGTTTCAGTTTTGTGATTTATAAGAAAAAAATGAGAATCACACGTTTATTGAGCTTACAGAATTTTATCGCAGCGTTTTATTGAATATTACTTGTGCAAATCAGGCAATTATGATATAATAATTAATTGTCATAGTATAATGGCGTATAAGGCCGTTTTATGCATATTTAACAAGAAAGGAACGTACCGTAATGTACAGGATAGTAAAGAAAAGATCCCTGAACCCGACTGTATCTCTTATGGAGATAGAAGCACCGCTGATCGCAAAAAAGGCAGAGCCGGGTCAGTTTATTATTTTCCGTGCAAAAGAAGACAGCGAGCGTGTTCCTCTTACTATAGCTGACTTCGACCGCGAAAAAGGTACCGTAACGATCATTTATCAGATCGTCGGAGGTTCCACTATGGAGCTTGACACACTCAGCGAGGGCGACAGCCTGCATGATTTTGTCGGCCCGCTCGGACGTCCGAGTGAAGTTGATGGGCTCAAAAAGGTCGCTGTGATCGGCGGAGGCGTAGGCTGTGCAATAGCTTATCCTATTGCAAAAAAGCTGAAAGGTCTTGGCTGTGAGGTACACAGCATTGTAGGCTTCAGAAACAAGGAGCTTGTTATATTAGAGGATGAGTTCAGAAGCGCAAGCTCAGAGCTTCGCATTATGACTGATGACGGAAGCTACGGCACAAAGGGGCTTGTAACAAATGCACTTGAACAGCTCATCAATGAAGGCAATCAATACGATGAGGTCATTGCCATAGGTCCGCTTATAATGATGAAATTCGTCTGCCTGCTTACAAAAAAGTACAACATTAAAACTATAGTAAGCATGAACCCCATAATGATCGACGGCACGGGAATGTGCGGCGGCTGCCGTCTGACGGTAGGCGGAGAAACAAAGTTTGCCTGTGTTGACGGTCCTGATTTTGACGGTCATCTGGTAGACTTTGATGAAGCTATGCACAGAGGAACAATGTATAAGGAATTTGAAACACACGCGCGTGAGGCATCGTGCGAGCTTTTGAACAAGGAGGTTCAGTAAGATGGCTAAGAACATGAGCAATGAGAAATGTCCTATGCCTGTGCAGGACCCTGAAATAAGAAAAAGAAACTTTGACGAGGTAGCTCTCGGCTATACCTACGAAATGGCTGTCAGCGAAGCTAACCGCTGTCTTAACTGCAAGAACAAGCCGTGTACTACCGCCTGTCCCGTATCAATAAATATACCGGCATTTATCGAAAGAGTAGCCAGCGAGGACATGGAGGGTGCATATCAGATAATATCGCAGTCAAGCTCACTTCCGGCAGTGTGCGGACGTGTATGCCCTCAGGAAAGACAGTGCGAAAGCAAGTGTGTAAGGGGCATAAAGGGCGAAAGCGTGGGCATTGGCAGGCTTGAAAGATTTGTTGCAGATTACCACCGTGAACACAGCACCGAAAAGCCCGTACCGCCTGCCCAGAACGGACATAAGGCAGCGATCATCGGCGCAGGTCCGAGCGGTCTTACAGCGGCAGGCGACCTTGCAAAGCTTGGCTATAAGGTAACTGTATATGAAGCGCTGCATCTTGCGGGCGGCGTGCTTGTTTACGGCATACCGGAATTCCGTCTGCCTAAGCTTATCGTGCAGAAAGAAATAGATAACCTTAAAGCCCTTGGCGTTGACATAGAAACAAATATGGTAATCGGCAAGGTGCTCACGATAGACGAGCTGTTCGATATGGGCAACGAGGCTGTATACATCGGAAGCGGTGCAGGTCTGCCGAGATTTATGAACATTCCCGGCGAAAGCCTGAAGGGGGTTTACTCTGCAAACGAATACCTTACAAGAATAAACCTGATGAAGGCCTACAAGCCCGGAAGCAAGACACCCATAAAGCACAGCCGCAGGGTAGCTGTTGCAGGCGGAGGAAATGTGGCAATGGATGCTGCAAGGTCGGCAATGCGAATGGGCGCCGAGGAGGTCTATATCGTTTACCGCAGAGGCATGGAGGAGTTGCCGGCACGTAAGGAAGAAGTAGAACACGCTATGGAGGAAGGCATAATCTTCAAAACATTGTGCAATCCTGTTGAGATCATCGGCGACGAGAACGGCGAGGTATGCGCTGTACGATGTGACGAGATGGAACTTGGCGAGCCTGACGCAAGCGGCAGAAGGAGACCGGTAGTGAAGGAAGGCTGCCAGTTCACCTTAGAGGTAGATACAATGATAATCGCCATCGGCACAAGCCCCAACCCGCTTATCCGCTCAACAACGCCAGGACTTACGGCCAACAGCAAGGGCTGTATCGTAACGGACGGCGAAGGCGGTCTTACGAGCCGTGAGGGCGTATATGCCGGCGGAGATGCCGTAACAGGTGCCGCAACCGTAATATTGGCAATGGGCGCAGGCAAGGCCGCTGCAAAGGCTATTGACGAATATATAAGGAACAAACATCAAAATTCTTAAAAGGCTCCCGAAAAGGTATGACAGTACAAAAAATATCCGGCAGTTTCCGTAAATGGTCACTGCCGGATGTTTTTATAGTCACAAATAAAAGCGCCTGACATAACAAAAAGGCACCGTCCTGAAACGGTGCCCATAGCTGCCTGGTAAATAATATTACTCAGAAAAACCTGACTGAATCAGCTTTACAAGACTCTCAACAGCAGTTTCCTCGTCTGCGCCGTCAGCCATTACCTTAATGGTTGTACCGCCGACAATACCGAGTGAAAGAACGCCAAGAAGGCTCTTTGCGTTTACTCTTCTCTCTTCCTTTTCGATCCAGATAGAAGACTTGAATTCATTAGCCTTCTGGATGAAGAAAGTTGCAGGACGTGCATGAAGACCTACCTGATTCTGAACCATTACTTCTTTAACGAACATTCATATTCCTCCTCAAGAATAAATATATCCCCTTAACATCCATCAAAGCATCCTCGGAATTTCCTTCGGCCACCTTGATTTACACTACAATTATAGCATAATTTGAGCAATATTCAACTATTTTCTGAAACTTTGGTTTTATGTACGATTCGGTTTCTTTCAGACAAGCTCTTTTTTGTGCAAAATGCTGTATTTGTGGAAAACTTTTATGCTTGATAAAGAGTTTTTTCGATTTTTTGGCATTTTTTGTGTAATAATTTCCGGTAAATCTGGAAATTTATGCATAATCTGGAATTTAATTTTGCGTCAATATTCCAATTTTCGATATTTTTGGATATAATAACAATTTTTTGTAGGCATCATGTGAAAAATTTTGTAGAAAACGAATTTTTTCTTCAACATCAAAATGACACGATAATATATATTTAATGCATATTTATACATTATCAATGAAAAATATATCTTTTCATTCATTTAAAGAATCAAAAAATCGCCCGAAAAGTATCTTATTGCATAATATCCGTATTTTTGCATATATTTTATCCGGCCTGAGTTTAACACAAAAATGCTCTCATTTGCTATATTATCCCCTTTGATCTCAGGAACCTTATATCCTTTTCGGTAAGCTCAGCCCTGCCGAGAAGATCCGGCCGCAGCCTTGCCGTTTCAAGAAGGGAATTTTCCCTTCTCCACTGCTCAATATTGGCATGATGTCCGCTCAGAAGCACATCCGGAACCGTCTTACCGCGCCATTCCGAGGGCTTTGTATACTGAGGATACTCAAGAAGGCCGTTATAGTGGCTCTCCTCCTCAAAGCAAAGATCATCCGACAACACTCCGGGTATCATCCTGCACACACTGTCGGCAAGCACAAGAGCCGGAAGCTCGCCGCCTGTAAGCACAAAGTCGCCTATAGAGATCTCCTCATCGACAAATTCATCAAGCACACGTTGGTCAACGCCCTCATAGTGCCCGCAGAGAACAGCAATGTTTTCAAGCTGCGCAAGCTCCTTGACCCTTTGCTGAGTAAGCACCCTGCCCTTGGGTGACATATATATAAAATGCGGTCTTTTGCCAAGTGTATTGCAGAGAGCCTCAAAGCACAGGGCTATCGGCTCAGCCATCATAAGCATACCCATACCGCCGCCGTAGGTCGAATCGTCCACGCGCTTATGCTTGTCAAACGCAAAGTCCCTGATCTGATGGCATTCAAGCTCGACCGCACCCTTTTTCCTTGCTCTGCCGATAACGCTCTCATTCAGCACAGCATCGCACATTTCAGGAAAAAGCGTGATAATATCAATCCTCATCGTCAAAAATTCCCTTCATAGGTCTTATACGGATAACACCGCCGTCAACGTCCTTTTCGATAACGACATCAGGTATTACCGGCACAAGGTAGTCACGGCCGTCCTTTGTGACCTGATATACATCGTTTGCTCCGGTCTTGATAACATCGGTTATTTTGCCGTAAACAGTACCGTTGTCGGCATCTTCAACACTCAGCCCTATAAGGTCCTGCACAAAGTGGGTGCCCTTGGGCAGGCGCACGTCATTCCTGTCGATAAACACGACCCTGCCTCTGAGCATATCGGCCTGCTCGACCTTACTTATACCGTCAAAATGTATGATAGCTATATTTTTATGCACCTTTGCGCCTATTACCTTCATTTCATTTCCCGATGCATCGAAAAGCCGCCTGAACCGGCAGAGAAATTCCGCGCTGTCACACCACGGGTCGATGCGCACCTCACCTTTAAGACCGTGTGTGCCGACGATCTTTCCGGCCTCTATATACTGCTTTTTCATATTGACCGCCTCCCCTAAAATAATAAGAAAAAGGGAAACCCGCAAAGGCTTCCCTAAGTATCAGTCGATCTCGACCTGGATCTTCTCATCGTTTCTTGCAGCGGCAGATCTCATAACCGTGCGTATCGCCTTGGCGATCCTGCCCTGTCTGCCGATAACCCTGCCCATATCATCCTCGTCAACATGAAGATGATATACAACGACACCCTCCTCATTCTTTTCATCAACGGTGACATTTACAGCATCGAGCTTCTCTACAAGACCCTTAACGATAGAAACAAGTAACTCTTCCATTTTTCCCTCCGAATAACAAACATCAGATAATGTTGTTTTTCTTGAGCAGAGCCTTTACTGTATCGGTGGGCTGTGCACCGTTGCTGATCCACTTCTTTGCCTTCTCAGCATCTACATTGAAAACATCGTTCTCTGCCTTCTCCATGGGATGATAGGTACCGATCTCCTCGATGAATCTGCCGTCACGGGGATATCTGGAATCTGCAACTACTACACGATAGAAGGGAGTCTTCTTTGCACCTACGCGGTGAAGTCTGATCTTTACTGCCATTTTGAAATTACCTCCATAAATTCTGACGTTGTGCTTTTGCACAGTCTTTGTTTTTTATATTTTCACCAATAATAATTGGATGAAAGACCGTATAATAATGCTTACTTTTTGCGCTTTGAATCGCCCTGGCCGTGAATAAGTCCGGGATTTATCGGCATACCGCCAAGCCCGGGAAGGCGTCTTTTGCGGCCGTATTTATCTCTTGAGTTCATGGTCTTCATAAACTTCTGCATTTCCTCAAACTGCTTCATCAGGCGGTTTACATCCTCCACCTTCATTCCGCTGCCGGCGGCGATACGCTTTTTGCGTGAGGGATTTATGATCTTGGGATCCTCCCTCTCCTTTTTTGTCATGGACTGTATCATTGCGCCTACCCTGTCCATAGCCTTCTCATCGAAGTCCATATCCTTGATCTGCTTGCCAAGTCCGGGAAGCTTTGATAGAATACCCTTTATTGAACCGAGCTTCTTTATCTGCTGCATCTGCTCATAAAGGTCGTTCATATCGAACTTGTTCTGCTGGAACTTCTTAGCCATTTCCTCGGCCTTTTTCTGGTCGAGCCTGTTCTCGGCATCCTCTATAAGGGTAAGCACATCGCCCATGTCAAGGATCCTCGAAGCCATACGGTCTGGATGGAACACCTCGATATCGTTCAGCTTCTCGCCTATACCTGCAAACTTGATCGGCTTGCCCGTGACTGCCTTTACAGAAAGCGCAGCGCCGCCTCTTGTATCACCGTCAAGCTTTGTAAGGATAACACCTGTTATATCAAGCAGCTCATCAAATGACTTTGCTACGTTGACAGCATCCTGTCCTGTCATAGAGTCAACAACAAGCAGTATCTCGTTGGGTTTTACCTCCTGCTTTATCTCACGAAGCTCATTCATAAGCTTCTCATCAATATGCAGACGGCCTGCGGTATCAAGTATAACGATGTCATTGCCGTGATCCTTTGCGTGTTTTACTGCGGTCTTTGCGATATTTACAGGGTCTTCCTGACCCATCTCAAATACGGCAACACCCGCCTGTGTTCCGACCACCTTCAGCTGTTCTATAGCAGCAGGCCTGTAAACATCGCAGGCAACAAGCAGCGGACGGTGTCCCTGCTTTTTGAGCATCTTGCCGAGCTTTGCGCTGTGAGTCGTCTTACCTGAACCCTGTAGACCGCACATCATTATTATTGTAGGCGGCCTGGACGCAAAGTTTATCCTGCTCTCCTTAGAGCCCATAAGCTCTGTAAGCTCCTCATTGACGATCTTTATGACCATCTGAGCAGGCGTAAGGCTTTCCATTACATCGGCACCTACTGCTCTTTCTGTGACCTTAGCAGTAAAATCCTTTGCGACTTTATAGTTTACGTCAGCCTCAAGCAGTGCCATTCTGACCTCACGCATTGCGCTTTTTACATCGCTTTCAGTCAGCTTGCCCTTGTTCCTCAGTCTTTTGAAGGCGGCTGTCAGCTTTTCGGATAATCCTTCAAATGCCATATCTCACACTCCTTTTTGCTTTTTTGTCCCGCACACGGCAGAGATCAGATATCCCTGAGCTTTTCAAGTTCTGCAAGGATCACCTTTATGCTCTCGTTGATGTCGTTTGAGCGGTATCTTTTTATATTCAGTTCATCAATGACGTCTATGTTCTTTTTTATTACGTCAAGGCTCTCGTTCAGCACCTTTCCGAGCTTCATAAGACCAAGCTTCTCCTCTGCTTCATAAAGTATCGCTTCCGAGCGCTTTATGCTGTCACGCACACCCTGACGGGAGATATTCAGGTTCTCTGCTATCTCTCCGAGTGACAGGTCGTCATTATAGTAGAATTCCACAGCCTCACGCTGCTTGTCGGTAAGGATCATACCGTAATAATCAAGCAAGGTTGATATTTCAAAATTTTTTGACATACAGCACGACCTCCGTTTTTTACTTCTGTAAAGTCTTTTGCTTTACACTGCTGCATATTATACACCATAGCTCGATTTTTGTCAAGTGTTTATTTTTCCATTTCCACTGAAATCAATTTACGCTTTGTAAGATAGCTTTCAAATGAAAGCCACCCTGTCCCGCCTGTCTTGCTCATACCTTAGTTTAGTGCCGCCGCGGAAAGTAAACCAGCGTCTGCTAAAGAAGCTTCGGCAAAAGACCGCGAATGCACCTGCTTCTACGGGAATGACTGCCGAATGAGCAAGAAGGAGCGACACAACCAACTAACGCCGTTGTTTTACACTCGCAGGGAGCGGGAGCGGACAGGGGTGCGGCAGCTTGCCGCCGGCGGTGATAGGGGTTGTAATTTTAAAAATATCTGGTATAATAATGGTATAATATGATAAAACGGAGGAAGAATTATGATATCAGTGGCAATCGACGGTCCTGCGGGCGCAGGAAAAAGTACTATCGCAAAAAAGGTTTCCGAAAATCTTGGCTTTATCTATGTTGACACAGGTGCTCTCTACAGAGCGGTTGCCCTTGGCTGCATCAACGAGGGTGTGAGCATCGGTGAGCCCGAAAAGGTAAAGGAACTGCTGCCAAAGCTTGATATCCGCATAATCTTCTTTAACGGACAACAGCATATACTGCTGAACGATAAGGACGTGTCTGAGGCTATACGCGCGGAGAATGTCTCAATGGCGGCTTCGAGAGTGTCGGCACTGCCGGATGTGAGGGCTTTTCTGCTTGAACTCCAGCGCAGCTTTGCAAAATCGGATAATGTCATTATGGACGGCAGGGATATCGGCACAGTCGTGCTGCCGAATGCACAGGTGAAAATATTCCTTACGGCATCACCCGAAATAAGAGCAAGACGCAGGATGCTCCAGCTGCAGGAAAGCGGCGCCGAAGCGGATTTTGACAAGATACTCTTTGATATAGTACAGCGCGACTATAACGACACCCACAGGGAGACCGCTCCGCTTAAAGCGGCAGAAAATGCCGTGACAGTTGATACTACTCAGATGACCCTTGATGAGGTCGCAGAAAAGATAACAGGCATCATAAAGGAGAACGCAGCATTATGAAAAGAAGAAGTCTTGTTTTCATCATAGGCAGGTTCCTGACTATCCCTATCTATAAAACGCTTTTCCGGTATAAGGTCGTGGGCAAAAAGAACCTTCCCAAAACAGGCGCATACATAGTTTGCAGCAACCATCTTTCAAACTATGACCCGATACTTATATCCATGACTCAGAAACGCCAGATATACTATATGGCAAAGGCGGAGCTCTTCAAAAACAAGATAGCATCGGCAATGATAACAGAGCTCGGCGCTTTCCCCGTAGACAGGGGCACCGGCGATACGAAGGCTATAGATACCGCCGAGGAAATAGTCAGAGACGGCAGACTGCTGGGAATCTTTATCGAGGGCACACGCTCAAAAACAGGCGACTTCCTGCGCCCGAAATCCGGCGCCGCTATGGTGGCATTCCAGACAAAAACACCCGTGATACCCGTGTGCATAACCCCTAAGGGCAAGCAGATAAAGAAATTCGAGAAGGTCGTCGTTTCATGGGGCAAGCCTATTTCACTTGAAGAGCTCGGACTTTCAGAGGGTACGCCCGCTGAGTTCCGCAGCGCCAGCCGCAGGATAATGGATGAGATAAAAGCACTCAGGGAGAATGCCAGAAATTGATGTATTATTTTCTTCGTTTGCTGTCTTTTGTGTTTATGCGCCCTTTTTGCAGGATAAAATATACCGGCAGAAAAAACGTTCCCAAGGGCGCTTTTGTTCTTGCGTCAACTCATGTCAGCTATTTTGACCCGATATGTCTCGGCATGGGGTTCAGCCGGAAAATATGGTTCATGGCAAAGTCTGAGCTGTTTGAGAGCCGGATCCCCTTTGCAGGCGTGTTCCTGAGGATGTGCGGGGTGTTTCCGGTGGTGCGCAGCAGCGCAGACAGGGGAGCTGTTGACAGGGCTTCACAGCTTTTGCAAAAGAAAAAAATAGTCGGGATATTTCCGCAGGGCGGCATACGCAAAGAAAATACAGCCTTTGAACCAAAGGCTGGCGCGGCTCTTTTGGCGGCAAGAAACGGCGTTCCGCTGCTGCCTGTCTTTATAAGACCGCATGGCAGGATAAGACCGTTTGCAAGAATAACCGTAAGCATAGGCGAACCGCTCTTTGCGGCTGACGCTTCGCTGAAAGGCGCCCGTGACCTGAACAGACGATTCAGGGCGCAGATAAACATGATGTCGGAGGAAAAAACGTGAGCATTAAGGTGGCTAAGACAGCCGGCTTCTGCTTTGGAGTGAGCCGCGCTGTTTCGATAGTTGAAAAGCTTGTGGACGAAGGCAAAAGGGTGTGTACTCTCGGAGCGATAATCCACAACCCGCAGAAGGTAAAGGAGCTTGAAGAAAGAGGCGTGCGTATAGTCGGAGCACCCGAAGAGGTGTGTCCGGGAGAGATCATGGTGATACGCTCCCACGGCGTTGCGGCTTCTGTTACGGAAAGGCTAAAGGAGCTCGGTACGGATTATAAGGACGCTACCTGTCCTTTTGTGCTGAAGATCCATTCGATAGTTTCGGAGCATTCACGCAAAGGAGACACTGTACTTATAGCCGGAGATAAGGATCATCCGGAGGTGCAGGGCATATTAGGGCACTGCTGCTCGCAGTCCTTTACCTTTATGAGCGGAGAAGAATTGACACAATTAGTCGAAAAATGTCCAAATTTGCGTACAGATAGCCTCTGTGTGGTAGTACAGACAACTTTTAACAAAATTGAGTGGAAAAATTCTCGAAAAATATTGAAAAAACTATGTACAAATGCTAAAATATTTGATACAATATGTAATGCCACATCTGATAGACAGTCGGAGGCGCAGATCCTTGCATCAGAGTCGGACATGATGCTTGTGATAGGCGGCAGACACAGCTCTAATACGAATAAGCTGTTTTCTATATGTAAGGAAAAGTGTGAGAAAACATATCTTATCGAGACCGCTGAGGAGCTGCCGCGCGAAGCTGTCGTCCATGCGGATCGGATAGGCATTACTGCCGGCGCGTCCACCCCGGCAAGCATAATAAAGGAGGTACTTGTTACCATGACAGAAGAAATCAAAAATACTCAAGAAAGTGAAGCTGAGCCGAAATTTGAAGATCTCCTCGAGGAGTCTTTCAAAAATTATAATACAGATGGCAGAGTAACCGGTGTAGTTGTAGGTATCACTCCCACAGAGGTTCGCGTTGATGTCGGCAGAAAGCAGACAGGTATTGTTCCGCTTGCAGAGCTTTCAAACGATCCCTCGGCAAAGCCTGAGGATCTTGTAAAGATCGGCGATGAGCTTAATCTCATCATTATGAAAACAAACGATCAGGAGGGCACTATCCTCCTCTCAAAGAGACTTCTTGACGCTCAGAAGGGCTGGGACGATATCGTTAAGGCCGAGGAAGAAAAGACAGTCGTTACCGGCGTTGTGACAGAGATCGTAAAGGGCGGCGTTATCGCTGTAACAAACGGCGTTAAGGTGTTCATCCCTGCATCTCTTGCAACAGCTACAAGAGGCGAGAGCCTTGACGGTCTGCTCAAGAAGGAGGTCTCCTTCCGCATTATCGAAACAACAAGACAGAGAAAGCGCGCAGTCGGCTCTATCCGCAGCGTACTCAATGATGAGCGCAAGGCAAGGGCTGAGGCATTCTGGGCAGATGCTGAGGCAGGCAAGAAGTACACAGGTACAGTCAAGTCACTCACATCCTACGGCGCATTTGTAGATATCGGCGGCATTGACGGTATGGTACATATCTCTGAGCTTTCCTGGAACAGGATCAAGCATCCCTCAGAGGTCGTTAATGTAGGCGATACAGTAGAGGTATATATAAAGGCTCTTGACCGTGAGAACGGCAAGATCTCTCTTGGCTACAGAAAGACCGAGGATAACCCCTGGGAGATCCTTAAAAATCAGTATCCTGTAGGCACAGAGTGCGAGGTTGAGGTAGTCGGCCTTACACCCTTCGGCGCATTTGCAAGGATCATTCCCGGCATTGACGGACTTATCCATGTTTCTCAGATCTCAAACGAGAGAGTTGAGAAGCCTCAGGATGTTCTTTCAGTCGGTCAGAAGGTCAAGGTAAAGATCACCGCTATCGACTTTGAGGCAAAGCGCATCAGTCTTTCAATGAAGGCTGTCATCAATGAGGAAGCAGCCGCTGAGGAGGCAGCCGCTGAGGAAGCTCCTGCAGAGGAAGCTCCTGCAGAGGAAGCTCCCGCTGACGAGACTGCCGAGTGATCAACAGCTTTACACAAAATTTCAGGGCATCTCACAAGAGGTGCCCTTCTTTTATACTGGAGGAAAAGCTTATGTATGAGGAAATAACTGAGCAGGCAAGAACGGCTTTGGAGGAAATACTTGAAAAAGCGAACCTCAAAAGCGGTGATATATTTGTTGTAGGCTGCTCATCAAGTACGGTGGTAGGCTCGTCTTACGGTAAAGCGTCAAGCATGGATATCGCTCAGGCGGTGTTTGACGGCATATATCCGGAGCTGAAAAAAAGAGGGATATTCCTTGCCGCCCAGTGCTGCGAGCACCTGAACAGGGCTATAATCACCGAAAGAAAAGCCGCCGAAAAGCAGGGCCGTGAGGAAGTGAACGCTGTACCTCAGCCCAAGGCCGGAGGTTCATTTGCAACGATAACCTACAGAACGCTTGAAGATCCTGTAGCGGTGGAGCATATCAGAGCCGATGCAGGCATTGACGTCGGCGGTGTGCTTATAGGTATGCACCTCAAAGAGGTCGCAGTCCCGATGATGCTTACAGTCAGAAGGATAGGCGAAGCAAACATCACCGCAGCAAGGACAAGGCCAAAATTTATCGGCGGAGAACGTGCTCATTATAACGAAGACCTGAAATAAGGAGGCCGTCATGGAGTATAAAGAAGAATTTATCCGGATATACAGCGAAAAAATAAGCAGGCACGGCAGTGCGGAGCTGCTTGAATGGATAAAAAGGACGGATTTTTTTACTGCGCCGGCAAGCACGAAGTTCCACTGTGCCTGTGAGCATGGACTTGTTATGCACAGCCTGAGCGTATATAATACTCTTATGGAAAGATTCTTTGACGAGAGCGAGGATAATCCCGAAAGCTTTGCAATATGCGCGCTGCTGCACGATCTGTGCAAGGCTCAGTTTTATAAGATATCCACGAGAAACGTCAAAAATGAAGAGACCGGTCAGTGGGAAAAGAAGCCGTTTTATTCTGTAGACGATGCTTTCCCATACGGTCACGGTGAAAAATCCGTATATATGATAGAGCGCTTCATGCGTCTGAAACCCGCCGAGGCTATGGCGATAAGGTGGCACATGGGCGGATTTGATGATTCGGTAAAGGGCGGCTCCTTTGCGCTGAGTCTTGCATTTGAGAAATATCCGTTAGCGGTCAAGCTTCATCTTGCCGACCTGGAGTCCACATATCTCAGAGAGAAAAATACATCAGCAGTGCTTTGACGAAGCTTCTTTATCAAACGCTGGTTTACTTTCTGCGGCGGCATTGACTAAGGTATGTGTTGAACAGTCAGCTTGCCGCTAACTCCGGGCTCCATACTATTGTAAATTCTGAAAAAAGGCAGGTGTCTGTGATGATACGCAGATTGGAGGGCGAAGAACCCGCTTTTGTTCTGGAAACTGACAATACGAGTTATATTTTTTCCGTTACCTCATCCGGACACGCCGAGCATCTTTACTACGGGAAAAGGATCGCTCCAAAAAGCGCCGGAGAGTGCGCGGCTTTTCGTGAAAGGCGTGAGTTTGAGCCGGGCAGCTGCATAGTGTATTCGGGCAGGCATCCTGCTGTAGTGCTTGAGGATATGTGCCTTGAAGCCTCAGCGATGGGACACGGCGATGTAGGCGAGCCGTTTGTCGGGCTTGTATATCCCGACGGCAGCCGCAGCGTTGACCTTACATTTGACAGCTTTATTATTGATGATAAGGCGTCAGACCTTCACGCCCTCCCTACAGCGTATTCTGCGGACAAAAGGCCTGAGCATCTCTGCATCGTCCTGAAAGACGGAGAGATCACTCTTGAACTGCATTACCGTGTATACAGCGAATGTGACGTTATTACCCGAAGCGCAAGGCTCATAAACAACGGAGACGGCACTGTTGAAGCCGAGCGTCTTATGAGTATGCAGCTTGACCTGCCCTTCGGGGAATTTGCGGTAACAAGCTTTCACGGAGCATGGGCAAGAGAAATGGACCGGACTGTCGTACAGCTTGGCGCAGGCAAATATGTGAACGAGAGCCGTACAGGCTGTTCGTCAAACAGGGCAAATCCTTTCTTTATGGTGCATGAACCGGATGCGGATGAGGTCAAGGGCAATGTTTACGGCTTCAATCTGATCTACAGCGGCAGTCACTATTCGGCAGTTGAGATAAGCTCCTTTGGCAGAACGCGCATAGTTTCGGGTATGCAGCCGATGGGGTGCCGATATATATTGAAAAAGGGTGAGAGCCTCGAAGCACCAGAAGCCGTAATGACATTTTCAGATAAGGGCTTCTCCGGAGAGAGCTGCAATATGCACCGCTTTGTGCGTGAACATATTGTAAGAGGAAATTGGAAGCACAAGCCGCGTCCGGTTCTGCTCAACAGCTGGGAAGCCTGCTACTTCAAGATAAATTCCCGCAATTTAAAGACGCTTGCGCGAATAGGCAGGCGACTGGGAGCCGAGCTTTTTGTAATGGACGACGGATGGTTCGGCAGGCGCAACGATGATTCTTCATCACTCGGCGACTGGGAGCCGAACAAGCGCAAGCTCCCCGGCGGACTTAAACCCCTTGCCGGTAAAATAAAAGCAATGGGAATGGGATTCGGCATCTGGGTAGAGCCTGAAATGGTGAATGTTGACAGCGAGCTGTACCGCAGCCATCCGGAAATGGTAATGGAGATAAAGGGCAAGCTGCATTCCGAGGGCAGAAAGCAGCGCATACTTGATATTGCAAATCCCGCTGTACAGGATATGCTGATACATAAAATGACAGAGCTGTTTTCTTCTGCGGAAATAAGCTATGTGAAATGGGACATGAACCGCATCTTTTCGGATGCTTTTTCGCCGTATCTTCCGCCCGAAAGGCAGGGTGAAACGTCTTACCGCTATATATGCGGGCTTTACCGTGTGATGAAAACGCTCACGGAAAGATTTCCGGATATTCTTTTTGAGGGCTGCGCCTCCGGCGGCAACAGGTTTGACCTTGGCATACTTTGCTATTTCCCTCAGATATGGGCAAGCGACAATTCAGACGCTGTATGCCGCGCTTCGATACAGGAGGGATACAGCTACGGATATCCGCAGTCATGCATAGGCGCCCATGTGAGCGCAGTTCCTAACCATCAGACGATGAGGACAGCTTCACCCGGCACACGCTTCGGCGTGGCAGCCTTTGGTCTGCTCGGATATGAGCTTGATGTGCGTGACCTCAGCGCTTCCGGAAGAAGAAGGATACGCCGTGAGACGGCTCTTTACAAGGAATGGCGCGATGTGCTCCAGTTCGGGCAGTTCTACAGGGTGCGCAGCGGCAATCTGCACCAGTGGATGTGTGTTTCTCCGGACAGGAAAAGAGCAGTCGGCTTGCTTTTTCAGGAGCTTGCAGTACCGAATTTTCAGCACCAGCGCTTTTTTGCCGCCGGACTTGACCCCGAAGCCGTCTACCGTATGTACAGCATTCCGGAAAATCTGGATATAAAGCTTTTCGGCAGCATGATAAACGCTGTTTCGCCGTTCCATATACGTCAGGATTCGTTTTTGCACGAGCTTATCGCCGGAGCAGTATGCATAAAAAGCGAATACGAGGACATAAAAGCATCCGGAGCGGTATTTATGAACGCCGGAGCCGCGCTGAATCCCGTATATTCGGGTACAGGCTTCAGCAAAAACGTGAGATTGTTTCCGGATTTTTCGGCAAGACTTTATTTTTTTGAGGCTCAGGAGTAAAAGGAGCGTATATTATGCTGAATTTTAAAAATGAGATCACCCGCTTTGCGCCGGGCAGGGTAAACCTTATAGGAGAGCATACGGACTATAACGGCGGCTATGTTTTTCCCTGTACTGTAAATATGGGTATACACTGCTCTGCCGGAAGGCGAAACGACAGGAAGCTGCGTCTGTATTCGGAGAATTTCCCGCAGGACGGCGAGCGGGAGTATGATCTTGACGATCCTGTAATGCAGGGCTGCTGGAGCGATTATCCGGTAAGCGTAATAAAAGCTCTTGCCGCCTTTGGCTACAGACTTGAATCGGGCGCAGATATGCTTTTCAGCGGCGATCTTCCTTATGGTGCAGGTCTTTCGTCCTCTGCTGCTATAGAGGTGCTTACCGGCGCTGTTCTCAGGGAGCTTTTCGGGCTGCCCCTGACAGACCAGCTCATAGCAATAGCCGGACAATTTGCGGAAAACCGCTTTATCGGCGTAAACTGCGGCATTATGGATCAGTTTGCAAGCATTATGGGCAGAGAGGGCTGCGCCGTTCTGCTGAATTCACACACGCTTGAATATGAATACGTACCACTGAACGGCGCATGTATTGTTGTTGTAAACAGCGGCGTCAGGCATTCGCTTGCTTCATCGGAGTATAACCGCCGCCGTCAGGAATGTGAAGCCGCCGCAGGAATGCTGAATGTCACGAGCCTTTGTTCGCTCAGTCCGGATGAATTTGAAGCCAGAAAGCATCTTATCACCGATCCGGTATGCTTAAAAAGGGCGCGTCATGCCGTATATGAGAATCAGAGAACGATCACTGCGGCGGGTATGCTCCGGCAGGGCGATCTTAAAAGCTTCGGAAGGCTTATGAATGAGTCTCACGCATCTCTTCGTGACGATTACGAGGTCTCATGCGCCGAAACAGACCTTCTTGTGCAGGCGGCTCAGTCTGTAAGCGGAGTTTACGGCGCCAGAATGACCGGCGGCGGCTTCGGTGGCTGTACGGTAAATCTTATAGAGCCTTCCGCAGTTCCTGAGTTTACTTCCGCTGTTTCAAAAGCATATTATGAACGCTTTAACAGACTTCCTTCATTCTACCGCTGATCTGCTTGCCTTGGCGCTTTTAAATTTTGTGTGAAGTGATGGTTTTTTCCATGAAGCGCTCACTTTTTACGGCAAAACGCTCGTGTGTGCCGCGTATTATCTCGCCGAGCTCATCCTCCGCGCGTACAGCAAAAACGTATCTCCTGCCGTCGATCTCCGTAAGCTCCGCCGACGCCGTTATCCTTGAGCCTATCGGGCTTGCGCTTACATGATCTATGCACAGCTTCGTGCCAACGGTCGTTATTCCCTCTTCAAGATACGGCTCCAACAGCTTGCAGGCTGCTTTCTCAACCATTGCTGCCGCTGCCGGCGTTGCAAAGACCTCCAATGCTCCGCTGCCCATGCTCAGAGCCGTACTGCTTTCGGTCACGATAGTGCTTACCTCGGCTTTTATGCCTGTTTTTAATTCGCTCATGCTTGTCATTCCTTTCTTTGGTCTTGATTATGCCAGCATTAACTGCTATAATGGATTGTATCACGTTTTATCGAAAATATCAATTCACAAAGGGGCGACACCATGACAAGCAGCGAAAATACACGATCGGTTTCTAAGCAAAACGATCAGCAGAGACCTCAGCCGAAATCAAGGCCCCGTATGCACACCCTTGACGAGCTGCGAGGCTTTGCTATATTCTGCATGATATTCTACCACACATTCTATACAATAGGCTTCTTTTTCGGTATGAGCTGGGGTATATGGCTGATAAATTTCTTCTCGCCTGCCGAACCATTCTTCGCAGGGCTTTTTATACTCATTGCCGGACTTTCCTGCAACCTGAGCCATTCAAATCTTGAACGAGGCGTCAAGCTTGCAATAATATCCGTAATAGTAACTATCATAACATACTTCGTTTTAGGCGAAAAGAACATGATACGGTTCGGCATCCTGCATATGCTTTCTGCAAGCATGATACTGTACGGGCTTATAAACAAATACCTGAAGCTGATACCGCCGTGGATAGGGATATTGTTCAACGCCGTAATATTTGCTCTGACGTTCAGCGTACCGATACATATTTTCGGAGTGCCGCCGCTTTTTTCGGTAAGTATCCCCGACAGCTTTTACAGTACTCATTTTCTGTTTATGCTGGGATTTCCGCACAACACCTTTGAATCAAGCGACTACTTCCCTATCATTCCCTGGACATTCCTCTTCATTGCCGGAACGTATATAGGGCGTATCGGCATACTGCACAAGTTCCCGAAATTCATGTTCAAAAAGCGCATACCCTTCTTTGCCCTGCTTGGCAGACATTCGCTGCTTATATATCTTGCACATCAGCCTGTCATATTTGCGCTGTGCTATGCGGTCAAGGGCGCAATATTCATGTTTCAATGCATCTGCGCGGCAGCGCCTGTATTATTTCGTTAGATCCTGCATTCATGCAGGGCTCAGCATCCATTTCCGGGATGCTTTTTTTCTTTAAATATTTCAAGGTAATATTTACATTTGTTTCATAGGAATATAATAATTATTTACGATATGTATTATATACTGTTCTCAGGATAAGGCAAAACAAATCAAACAGCGAAACGGAAAACATTCCGTCAATAACTACATGGGTGGCAGCTATGAAAAGATACAAAAGGGTAATGTTCAGGTGTATAGTAACTGCGGTACTGTGCGCAGCGATAGCGGGTTCTATGCTGCTGACAGGCTGCTCGGAAAAGAAAGGCGAAAAGGTGGAGCTTAATTCTTCATCACTCGGCGCGGAATCAGGCACAAATACGATATCTCCCGCAGTTTCAGCCGTAAGCGTTGCTATTGAGGAGGAGGACACAAACGCCGATGTCGATAAGGATAACGCATCAAGCATAAAGCTCAGCGGAAGCAGCGCCGAAATATCCGGCAGCGGAGCGGTATTCAAGGACGGCACTCTTACTGTTTCCGCAGCAGGAACGTATATTATAAGCGGCAGTTTAAATGACGGCAATATTACAGTTAATGCAGGCAGCGGCGATACCGTAAGGCTTGTGCTTGACAATGTGCAGATAAACAGCAAGAATGCTCCTGCGATCTATTCGGCAAAGAGCAAAAAGACGATAATCGTTCTTCCGGAGGGCAGCGAAAGCACCCTCAGCGATGGAGATTCCTACATCAGCGAGTACGACAGCGCGCCGGATGCAGCGCTTTTCTCCAAAGACGACCTTACTATACTTGGCAGCGGCACACTGAATGTAAACGGCCGCGCCAAAAACGGCATAACCTGCAAGGATATTCTCAGGATAACCGGCGGCACCATAAACGTGACTGCTGTAAAACACGGTATCACCGGCAGAGATGACCTCTCTGTAAGCGGCGGTATTATCACTGTCGATGCAAAGGGCGGCGATGGTCTGCGCTCAACTTATTCCGATACGGACAAGAGTGAGCTTGGCCATATCATAATAGAAAATGCTGAGATAAATGTAAATGCTGCAAATGACGGTATACAGGCAGAAAAGTCGCTGACTGTAAAGAGCGGCAGCATAAACATAACGACAGCAGGCGGCTCCGAAAAAGCTCCGGCGAATAATTCAAGGGATGATTTCGGCGGCAGAAATTTTGATCCCGGCCGCGAAAGACCGGACAGACGCTTCGGCGATAACGCGCAGTCTGATAAATCTCAGGACGGCTCTCAGTCAAACGCCGATGTCAGCGGCTCTGTGCTTACGACGGTTTCGGCCGCACGCTCGGAGACAAAAGCTCAGACAGAGCAGAGCTCTCAGGACGGCGCCGGCGAGACCTCATCATCCGAGGAAAGCCGCAAGGGACTGAAAGCCGGCACCGATATCATCATTAACGGAGGCACTATCACCGCTGACTGCTATGATGATGCAATACATTCAAACGGCAGCGCATCAATAACCGAAGGCACTCTCACCCTCAGCTCCGGCGATGACGGCATTCACGCTGATTCGGATATCGCAATAACAGGCGGCAGCATAACCATAAAAAAATCGTATGAGGGACTTGAAGCCATGAGGATAGGCATTTCCGGCGGCGATATCGACATTACCGCAAGTGATGACGGCGTTAATGCTGCGGGCGGCAATGATAACAGCGGCTTCGGAAACTTTGATAACGGCATGAACTTCGGCGGCAGACGCTCCAGACCCGGTAATTTCAATCCCGGCCAGAACGGTCAGACGCCGCCCTCTATGCCCGATGGCTCAGGCTCCGGCCAGAACGGTCAGACGCCGCCTTCTATGCCCGATGGCTCAGGCTCCGACCAGAACGGTCAGACGCCGCCTTCTATGCCCGATGGCTTCGACCCCGGCCAGAACGGTCAGACGCCGCCCAATGCTGATAACAATACAAGCGGAAATATCTCATCAGAAAATTCAACCTCAGAGATAAACATCAGCGGCGGCACGGTCTGCGTAAGCTCAGGCGGTGACGGACTTGATTCAAACTCGGCGCTGAACATTTCCGGCGGCGCGATAATACTCAACGGCCCGAAAACCGGCGGAAACGGCATAATCGACCATGACGGCAGCTGCTCTGTCACCGGCGGTATGCTTATCGGCGCAGGCACATCGGATATGCTTGAAATGCCCGGAAACAGCTCCACACAGAAAACGGCTGCGATAGTTTTCTCCGGCGCACAGAAGGCAGGCACTCTTGTATGCATTACCGACAGCAATAATAATGTTATAGCCGCAATGTCGCCGGAGGTAGATTTCAGCTGCATCATTCTCAGCAGCGCAGCGCTAAATGAGGGCGAGACCTACAAGGTCTGCATCGGCGGTACCGCCGAGGGCGAAAGCATACACGGATATTACAAAAAAGCGGCTGTTTCGGGCGGTGAGGAATACACCTCCTTCACTGTTTCGGGCGCAGTCACCTATGTAAGATAACGCTTTGTGCGCATGAATGACGTTTTCGCAGCAGCCAAAAAAACACACTGAAAAAGCCGCAGACTTAAAATGTCCGCGGCTTTTTGCCGTGTATGCAGCTGTCATACGGTCATGTATCTCACTATTGTGATATATCAGTCTGTCCGGAAAAGCCCTGTCAATTCCTGAACCAGCGTTCATCGAGCAGTTCAGGTTCGACTGTACCGCCGGTAAGGTCTGTCAGCTGCTTGCGGAAGCTGTCAACGCTGCCCTTTGGCATATGAAAGGTCAGCTCCACCATGTCGGTAAAGGCCGTATCATCAATAACTCCGCCGTTTGCCGGTATCAGTGCGGATATCTTCCCATAGCCGGAATAGCTGCATCTGATGCTTGCAACTGTGCAGCTTTCCATCGTGACGATACCGCCTGCATCGAGGGCTATCCTGGCGCCCTTGGTATATGCGCGCACAAGACCGCCTGTGCCGAGCAGTATCCCGCCGAAATAGCGTGTCACGACTAAGACGACATCGGTAACATCGGATTTGAGTATCACATCAAGGGCAGGCATACCTGCTGTGCCGTGAGGCTCACCGTCATCGCTGCAGCGTCTCAGCTGACCGCTGCGCAGCGAATACGCATAGACATTGTGTGTTGCATCCCAATGCTTCCTGCGCTTTTCGTTTATGAAGTCAAGCGCTTCCTCTTCTGTAGTGACGGGCTTGACATATCCGATGAATCGTGAGCGCTGTTCAACAAATTCATCCTGAGCTTCATGTTCAACGGTTTTGTAGCTCTGCATAATATTTCTCCTTTTTACGAGATACAGAAAAGGACGACACAAACCTGTGCCGCCCTGACTGAACCAACGGATTGATTATTTACCCATACCATAGCGCTTCTTGAATTTATCAACACGTCCGCCTGTATCAACAAGCTTCTGTCTGCCTGTGAAGAACGGGTGGCACTTTGAGCAGATTTCAACACGGATATTGCTCTTGGTTGAGCCTGTTTCAATAACATTGCCGCAAGCACACGTGATAGTCGTCTGCTGATACTTAGGATGAATGTTCTCCTTCATGGTTACTCACCTCTTTCGTTTCTCCATAGATAACAAACGAATTATAACATACATTTGTCCAAAATGCAAGCATATTCTTCAAAATATTCCGAAAAAAATTGCGCGGCGGCGCAGAGCCTGCGCTCCCCTGTCCGGCGGCAAGCTGCCGCTCCCGTGTCCGCTCCCGCTCCCTGCAAGTGTCAAACAACGGCGTTAGTTTTTTTGTGTCGCTCCTTCCTGCTCATTCGGCAGATAGTCCCGTAGAAGTAGGTGCATTCGCGGTGCTTTGCAAAGACTTTTTTAGCAGACGATAGTTTATTTTAACTCCACACCCCACACTCCACACTCCTAACTAATTTTCTGTATGTGTTGAACAGGCAGCAAGCCGCTTGACAACTTCGCAAAACGTGGTATAATATAAACAGAACAAGGCGGTCAGCCAATTACGGTTGTCCCCTTATGTGTAAGTTACCAAAGTAACCGCTCTAAGTGCAGACAGAGCGGTTACTTCTTTTTATGCTCATATATGTATTTAACTTTCAGCTTTCAATTAATTTTCCGGACGGCTTTCGGGCGGCGCAGACTAAGGTATGAGAAAGACAGGCAGAAAATCGGGTGCGGCGGCTTGCCGCCGGAGTAAAATGTTTGTATTGCAACAGTTGGTAAAATGTAATATAATATTATCATAAAGATAATGTGAAAGAGGTAGAAATTCATGGCATACAAAAACAGAGGCTTCAAAACGATAGCAATAACCAAAAAAGCGGAATCGTCCGTAATACAAGGGCATCCGTGGGTATATGACGGCGAACTGACTGACTTTGACGGCAGACCATACGACGGTGAGCTTGTAGATGTGCTCTCATCAAAAGGAAAGTACCTCGGTACAGGCTTTTACAATAACAACTCAAAAATAAAAATAAGGATCATATCCTCCAATATAAACGACAAATTCGACGAGGCGTTCTTTGAAAGGCGCATACGATACGCCTGGGATTACCGCAAGACCGTTATGGGCAATGACACTGACTGCTGCCGCGTAATATTCGGTGAAGCCGATACATTCCCCGGACTTACTGTAGACAGATTCAATGACATTCTCGTCACGCAGACGCTTTCCCTCGGCATCGAGCAGCGAAAGGATATTATCTTCCCGCTGATATACAAGGTGCTCACTGAGGACGGACAGAAGATCAGCGCGATCTTTGAGCGCAATGACGTATCTATCCGCGAGCTGGAGGGAATGGCTCAGAATAAGGGCTTCTACCGCCTTGAAGGCCTGCCGCTGCCGGAGACCACCCGTACTGTAATAACCGAAAACGGCATACGCTATAATGTGGACTACGAGAACGGCCAGAAAACAGGCTTTTTCCTTGACCAGAAGTACAACCGCCTTGCTGTATCAAAGCTTGCAGGGGGCAGGCGTGTGCTGGACTGCTTTACACACACCGGTTCTTTCGCTCTCAACGCTGCAAAGGGCGGCGCAAGCCACGTATGCGCTGTTGATATCTCCGAGGACGCTGTTGAGATGGCAAAAAGCAATGCCGTATTGAACGGACTTGACGGCAGAATGTCGTTCAGAGCCGCAAATGTTTTTGACCTTCTTCCCGAAATATCCAAAAGTGAGGGCTTTGATTTCATCATTCTTGACCCGCCGGCATTCACGAAGTCACGCTCTACCGTTGACAGCGCTATGCGCGGCTATAAAGAGATAAATCTCCGGGCTATGCGCCTGCTGCCAAGGGGCGGATATCTTGCGACCTGCTCATGCTCACACTTTATGAAGGACGAGCTTTTCAGGTCTATGCTCAAAAGCGCCGCCTTTGACGCTCATGTTTCACTGCGCCAGATAGAAGCGCGTCAGCAGGCACCCGACCACCCGATACTCTGGAACGTCCCCGAGACCGATTACCTTAAATTTTACATTTTTCAGATAGTTTAAACAAAATTCATCTTTTTCTGACATCAACACCTGTCCTGTACCATATCAGCCTGCGGCTTTTGGAGCTCCTTCGGCTCTGACTGCGCGCAAGCCGGTACTGTACAGGCTGTTTTTTTTATTAAAAAATGGAAAAAGAAGGTATTTTAAATTGAAATATGTACAAAAAACAAACAATATGCTTTACTTTTTTTAATAATTATGTTAGAATATATCTTGACAGGAAATACCGTGTATAAATTTGTCAGCTTCTGTCACGTTTCGGGAGGTGCCGGATCATGGGTGATATGCCGATCTTTGCTTTTATACTCTTAGGGATAATGGTATTTGTTTTTGCTGCGATCTCTTTTATGTTCTTTCTCATCGACCATCGGGACAAGCTTTACACCTTCGATGACGATGCTATAATCAACAGCGACAGCTTTGTATGCGAATTCAAGCGCATAGGCGGCACAAAATACGAGCATACGAGCGTAAAGCTGACGTTATCACCTGACAAAAAAGCAAGTCTTGAATACAGCTCAAAGCCATCTGAGGGTGCAAGAACCGTAAAGCAGGAGACCGAGGCGCCGCCTGAGCTTGCACTGAAGCTGCGTGAGCTGTATAAGGAGCACTGCATACCGGTGCTCAGCGACTGCGACAAGCGTGATGATATAAACGGTGACGAGCCTGTTTCAAGCGTTACCTACAGCGCAGCCGGCAAGTCTTACACTATCGACAGCGAACAGATACTCCCTCAGAACAGTGCAGAGCTTATCGGCAATATAGAACAGCTTCTCATGTCTTATGTGAAATAAAGGAGATGTTACAATGGGGCTTTTTGATAATATCGGAACAAACGCAAACAATACTGCCCGCACATCAGGCGGCAGCAGGTCGGTAAATGTCGTTTTTTCACAGCTTCCCGAAACGGTGGAGCAGTTCAAGGCATTGCCGCAGGCATCGCTTACAGACCCCTTCAATACTGCGGCTCTTACGGTCCTTGCGTTCTGCTTTTATCCTCAGGATAAGGATGCAAGCCTTGCAATGATCGAATACCTGAAAGGTCCTGCCGCCCTGAGCGCTTATGACAAGTCTTTCATCGCAGACCGTTTCAGGGATGCAGACTATGTGCCAAGGTCATATTTTAACGGCGCAGTACCGCAGAATGATTATCTTCCCTCTCAGCCGTATACTGTCACGGTATCGGAGAACCCGTATTCCTATCAGAACGAAGGCTATGCAAAGCTTTTTATACGCTCAGGCGGCGCAGACAGTCCGAGGGACGTAGTTCTCAGGAAGGCAAAGGACGGCCGCTGGTACCTTTGGGAACAGCACATACTTGTGGGCATACGTCAGCCGGAGAGCGCAAATCCCTGGGCATAAGATCATAATGAAATGAGGTGTCGGAATGGATGTGACAGGCTGCTGGAAAGTATGCAGAACAAAGGTTTTCACCGATGAGTTCAAAATGGTCTGGAAGGATGCCGGCGAGCTGCTTTCAGACGAGGATACGGAAGAATCCCGCAAGCTTTCTCTCAGGGCAAAAATAATTTTTGGAGCTGACGGCTTTTTCAGAGTGGTCATGCCCATTCCGGAGGACATCAGCCCCGAATACCTTGATGAAGCTATCGAAAGCGGCGAAATAAAGCT
Source organism: uncultured Ruminococcus sp. (assembly GCA_902802105.1). GTDB lineage: Bacteria > Bacillota > Clostridia > Oscillospirales > Acutalibacteraceae > UBA1213. The sequence continues at coordinate 8,782 of CADCKR010000008.1, read as the reverse complement.
TTATGACGGCGGGATACTCTTTAGTGAGCTGCCGTACAGAGTAGACGGCGACAAGGTTTTTTACAAAATCCCTGCGCCGGACGGTTCATTCTCCAATGATGCAGCCTCTTGGACAGAGTTTCCGCAAAAGGACGGAAAGCTTCAGTTTATGGATCATCTGCTGTGCAGGAGCTGAATTTCAGCTATGCGCAGGCAGTTGATTTTATGCCGCGCCAAAGAGAATTTCTTAAACAAAGATATATTCATACTTCGTTTGATTTTTAGTGATTGTTCTCATTTTTATTTAATTTTGTTTTACATATTGCCAAATTTACTATTTTATGGTAATATTACATCATCACATTTTTGTAATGGGGGAATACTTATGAAAAACAAAATTAAAGTTCTCATTGCAGAGGAATCTGCCGAATTCGGTGACGGCGCGGCGGAGATCTTTGCAGAAAAAGGTTTCGACTCACAATTCTGTGATAAAAACGGAAACAAGGTAGTAGAAAAGATACGCAGCTTCAACCCGGATGTCGTACTCATGGATATGTTCATGTGCGGCATTGACGGAGTAGGCGTAATGAAGACGATAAAAGCAAGCAGCAGTTCCAAAAAACCGATCTTTGTCATCGTGTCGGGCTTTGACAGTCCGATGCTCGAAAAGGAAGCGCTGAGAGCAGGCGCTGCTTATTATGTTATAAAGCCCTTCCGCACGGCGAACCTTCTCGACAGGATAAGCGAGCTTATGACCTGCTACTCCGGCGAATTCAAGCAGCCGGGCGCAGGAAGGATCTACAGCATCGACGGCGACCTTGAAATGACGGTAACGTCCATTCTGCACCAGATCGGTGTGCCTGCGCACATCAAAGGGTATCAATACCTGCGCAGCTCGATAATAATGTCGGTGAAGCACCCTGAAATAATCAATGCAGTTACCAAAGAGCTGTATCCCTCGATAGCAAAGAGTTACGAAACCACTCCTTCAAGAGTAGAAAGGGCTATCCGTCACGCTATTGAGGTAGCATGGGACAGGGGCGATGTAGATGTGCTGAACTCATACTTCGGCTACACCATACACAACAGCAGAGGCAAGCCCACAAACAGCGAATTTATCGCTATGATATCCGACAGGCTGCGCCTGACAAACAAGCTTTCGGCATGATCCCCTTCAAAATATATCATATTCCTTAAACAAAAAAGACCTCCGAATCTCAGAAGATCTGATTTCCGGAGGTCTTTTTTTATTTGCCGTTAAACAGCAATATGGATTTTTAGCTTACTTTGAGTGAGAATGACTTGACTGCTGTTGCTCCGGAGCTGTCCTTGATCTTGATCTGGACTGTGTATGTGCCTGTTGAAGCAGGTGTCCAGGTGTGAGTTGTGGATGAGCTGTAGTCTTTAAGTACAGTCCAGTTGCCTGAGGGAGACTTTACAACATAAGCATACTGATAGTAGTTTGTGCCGCCTGATGCCTTGCCGTACATTGTGATGCTCTTGCCTCTTGTGATGCTTGTTGCTGAGATGGTCGAGTTGTTTGTAACGCCTGCGCTGACGTTGAGAGTAAATGACTTAATCTTTACTGTACCGGCAGCGTCCTTGACCTTGATCTGTACTGTGTATGCGCCTGTAGAAGCAGGAGACCATGTGTGTGTAGCAGCTGTGCTGTAGTCCTTAAGAACTGTCATGTTGCCGTTGGGAGCCTTTACAACATAGGCATACTTGTATGAAGAAGCACCGCCTGATGCCTTGCCGTACATTGTGATGCTATTGCCCTTGGTTATGCTTGTTGCTGAGATGGTCGAGTTGTTTACAAGCTCACCGTTGACTTTGAGAGTAAAGCTCTTTACCTTAACGGTATTGTAGCTGTCCTTGATCTTTACCTGTGCGGTATATGTGCCAAGTGATGCAGGCTTCCATGTATAAGATGAAGTAGAGCTGTAATCCTTGAGTACATACCACTTTCCGTCAGGAGCCTTAGCCACAAATGCATACTTGTAATAGCCCGAACCGCCGGAAGCTGCGCCGCTCATAGTAACGCTGCCGCCCTTGGCAATAGATGTTGAGGATATCTTGGAGTTGTTGTAAAGTGCAGGATTTACCTTAAGGCTGTATTCCTTTATCTTAACTGTGCTCTTGCTGTCCTTAGCCTTGATCTGTACTGTGTATGTGCCTGTTGAAGCAGGTGTCCATGTGTAGCTTGTTGCTGTGCTGTAGTCCTTGAGTACAGTCCAGCTGCCGCTCGGAGACTTGACAACATAAGCATACTGATAGGGGCTTGTGCCGCCTGTAGCTGCGCCTGTCATCTTGACTGCTGTGCCCTTCTCGATGGTGGTTGCAGAGATCTTTGAATTATTGGTGAAGGGATTGAGTACCTTAAGAGTAAACTCCTTTATCTTGACGTTGCTCTTGCTGTCCTTTACCTTGATCTGTACGGTATATGTACCTACAGAAGCAGGAGTCCATGTGTGAGTCGTAGCTGTGCTGTAGTCCTTGAGAACAGTCCAGCTGCCGCTCGGAGACTTTACAACATAAGCATACTTATAGGGAGTTGTGCCGCCTGTGGCTGCGCCTGTCATTGTAACGCTTGCGCCCTTGCCTATGCTTGTTGCAGAGATCTTTGAATTGTTTGTAAGAGCTGTTGCGTTGTCGCTTACATTAAGCGTAAACGAATTTGTCTTTGAAGCGCCTGTGCTGTCCTTTGCCTTGATCTGCACTGTATACTTTCCTGCTGAAGCGGGAGTCCAGGTGTGGCTTGTTGCTGTGCTGAAATCCTTAAGGACAGTCCAGCTGCCGCTGGGAGCCTGTACAACATAAGCGAACTGATAGGGGCTTGTGCCGCCTGAAGCTGCGCCCTTCATTGTAACGCTTGCGCCCTTCTTGATGGATGTAGCAGAGATAGTTGAATTGTTTACAAGCTCTGTCGGAACAGGAGTATCGGACTCATAAACGTATGTGACCGTAATTGCTGATGTTCCGAAGGTACCTGTTGCGTTTGCGGGTGTAGTTTTGAGTGTGTAGCCTGAGAAGGTCTTAGCCGATGTAGTGTAGCTGTCGCCGGACATACCCTTGAGTGTCTCTGTTGCAAGGGTCTTGCCGTCTGTGCCCGTATGCATAACTATGACCTTGCTTGTGGACTGTGCAGTACCGTTCTTGAGGAATACCTCGCCTGATACCTTATAGCCGGGAGCATTTTGGCCTGCAGGCTCCTTATTGGCGTCGCCGTTATAGTTGAAGATGACCTGTGCGGATTCGGTATCGGAAGCCTCGAATACGAACCAGCCGTTGCCCTCGTCCTTCATTGCTGTGCCGGGCCAATTGCCTGCAAACTCCTTGACTGTAGCGCCGGACTCATCATAAGCATAGATGTTGACGCTCGGCCAGTTGTTTGCGTTGTAGTAGTGAACTATAAGATTTGTAGGCTCAACATAGTTATACTTGAATATAGCTGTGTTTGTGCCTGCCTTGACTGTGCCTGAAACATTTGTTGACTTTGTGAGGTCTACTTCATAATTCTTGATATCGGCAGGAGTTGCAGTGAATGATGTGCCAACCTTTGCCACCTCTGTGGTAGAATCTGCAAGCTCTGCGCCGTTAGCTGCGTCAAGGTGCTTTACAGTGATGTAAGCGTAGTTAACGTCATCGAATGTGTAGTAGAAGGTGACCTCAGCAGGTGTGCTTGAATATGTGCCTGTTGCTGAACCTGTTGTGCTTGCAAGCTTGAAGCCGTCCTGTGAGAGCGGAGAAGCTGTGTAGGATGTGCCTACAAGACCTGACATTGTTTCTGTCTTGATAGTCTTTCCGGAATCCTTGTCAATATGTGTAACGGTAACTCTTCCCTTTTCGCCGTCGGGCTCCTGGAGAAGGATAGTGCCATTTACACCTGAGTTGAAGGTTACCTTGCCGCCGCTGACGGTAGCTGTGGTATCATCATAGAAGTTTGTCAGCTCGATGCCGTTTGAGAATACAGATGAAACGTCGATCGTGATATCTGTGTTAGCGGGTGCGAAAAGTGTTACAACTACCTTATCGTCCTTGTAGGTTCTGGAGAAGGTGTAGCCTGAGCTGCCGCTGTAAGCGGAAATAACAGCGTGTGAGCCTGCGCCGACAGCAAGGTGGTTGTTACGGAACTGACCAAGCTTCTGCCAGTGTGAAAGTACGCCCTGGTCGATGCTGTCCCAGTTCATGAAGGTTCTGAGCTGATGGCCTGCGCCCGGGTCTGCATTTGCCTTGGCGCTGGAGTCGAGCGGTCTGTTCGTCTCATCGCCGTAGTAGATCTGAACGCCGCCGGGGAGCATGAGCAGGAACGAGCCTGCATACTTTCTGTCGCCCTTGATGAGAGTGGTATCGTGAGAAGCAAGATAGCTCAGCAGGTTGAAGCCGGGGTCGCTGTTTATGGAGTTTGCATATCTGCTGTAAACGCTGTCAACAGAATCTGCGCCGGGGATGTTGCTGGAGCCTACTTCGGGAGCAAATTCAAAGTTTATCATTGAATCGAAGCCGCCTGCTGTGTAGTAATCGCTCTTTTCAGCCTTATGGCCGAAGCACTCGCCGGTCATCCAGAAATCGTCTGTCCAGTTTGCGCCTATTGCGTTGGGGTTGTTCTGTCTCCACTTTTTAAGAGCTGCCACGCACTTGTCTTTAAGTGTTTTCCATGCTGCTCTTTCAATATGCTTTGCAGTATCGCAGCGGAAGCCGTCAACGCCGAATTCCTCTACCCACTCTGCGAGCCATGTTGAGATATGGCCTGTAACGGAATCGCTGCCGTACTTAGCCTGCTTTGCAGCAAGTGTGCCTTCCTGACTCCACTTTGTCTGGAGGACCTTCGGGATGCCTACCTGCTTGGAGTCGCCTGTCTTGAAGTCGGGAAGACCTGCAAGAGATCCATCGACCTCACCGCTGCCCTCTGTATATCCGGGCAGACCGCAGCGGATCCAGTCAGGACCCCACCAGTCTGACCATGAGGGGTTAGCGGATGCCTCATAGTTTACGAAGCCGTGATATGTAGTATTGTTTACATTCTGATGTGCATAATAGTAGCTGTCCCAGCCGCTCTTGAGCTCACCGAACTTAAACTCGTTCATGTCGCCGATGGTATTGTAGCCCGCATGGTTCATAACGATATCCATTATGATGCGTATGCCGTGCGAATGCGCTGTATCTACCAGTTCCTTGAAGTCTGCCTTGGTACCGAAATTAAGATCCGGCTCAGTGTAGTCAAGTACATAGTAGCCGTGATATGAATAGTGCGCGAAGCTGTCGCCATCGCCTGCAACGCAGTAGCCGTGTATCTGCTCATAAGGAGCCGAAAGCCAGATCGCATTGACGCCGAGATCATCGAAGTAGCCTGCCTCGATCTCCTGAGTGATGCCCTTGAAGTCACCGCCCATGAACGAGCCTGTCATATCGTAGTTGACTACCGTACCGCCGTTCATACCTCTGCCGTAAGCGTGGTCGTTCGATGTATCGCCGTTCTTGAAACGGTCTGTAAGCAGGAAGTATACCGTTGCGTTATCCCAGGAAAATTCCTTGGATGATGTGTTGGTCACAGCCGATGCTTCTGCCGGAGAATTCAGCGCGATGGTTCCTGCAAGCGCGAATCCAGACATCATACAGGTTAACGAAAGCACTGAGCTCATGGCTTTTTTGAAGAAGCCCTTGGATTTTTTGAACATCGTATTCCCTCTTTCTGTTTTGATTTTTAGTTGCATGAGTGCGGACATTTTTTTGTTTGTTCGGCGTCATCCCTCCTTGTTCAACAATAGAATCAACCTCAGCGATAACCCATAAAAACAGAAGCCTTCATTTTCCGCATTGTGCAGATGACATTTCAAAGCACCGGCAAGCGGAAAAATATGCAGACTCAGGAATGCTGCGGACTGAAAGTATTGCAATGTCAATTCATAGTTATTGATTTTGAGCCATAAAAGCCCAATTCTTTAATATAATATTACAACAAAATTAACGCTTTGTAAATTCATTTACAGAAACTTTTATGTTTTGACAAGTTATTTTATTATTTTTGTATGAATCACTAAATTTCCAAGCACAATTTAGTCAAACCTGACAATGTGTTTTCACAAAAAAGATACAAAAAGAGGAGCGAAAATTTCCGCTCCTCAATTCTATTCAGGCGTATCACACAGATCAATTATGTCACTTTGACCGCGACAGACTTTGCTATCACAGCGCCGCTTGAATCCCTGACCTTTATCCTGAATACCCATGTGCCCTTTTTGCTGACCTTGTAGGTTTTCTTTGTCATGCTGCTGAAAGCAGGCTCTGACGAATAGGTCTTGCTGCCCGGCGCTCTGTAGCTCACGGTGTACTTATACGGAGCCTTGCCGCCCTTGGCTGCAAATTTTATCGTCACTGTACCCGGACTTTTTACTTTCACCGAAGAAACGACACACTCATTCGTCATAGTGCTCGCAAAAGTGACCTCAAAATCCTTCTTTGCGATATTTCCGTTCTGATCCTTTATATTCACTCTGACAGTATATGTTCCTCTGTTGTAAAGCACAAAATTAGTCTTTGCCGACGACGAAAAGTTCTTTATGATATTGAAGGATGTTCCCTTTGCCGGCTTGTAAAAATATGCATACTGATACCCCGGCTTGCCGCCCGATGCAGCGCCCGTGATAACGATGCTCTTGCCCGTAAGCGTCTTTGCCGCAGATACCTTTGAATTGTTCACAAGAGCGCTGTATACCTTTACATTAAAGAATTTGCGTGAAACATTGCCGGACGAATCCTTTATTTTTATGCAGAAGGTATAGTTTCCGGCAGATCTCGGCTTGTAGGTGATCTTGTTTGAAGCCGAGAAGCTCTTTATTGTGATATATTTATTGGAATCCGACTTCTTATAAAGGTATGCATAGCTGTAGGGCGCTTTGCCGTTTACTGCCAGGCCGTACAGCGTAAGCGACTGTCCCGCGTCGATCTCCCTGCGCGAAACGCTCGACTTATTTACAATAATATAGCGCTTTACTGTTACGATCTTTGTTACAGAAGAGGTCTCCCCCGTGTGGCTCTTTGCTGTGAGCCTGAACTGATAGATGCCTTCCGATGCAGGCGTATATACAGCCTTTGTTTCTGCGGAATACTCCCTGACCACCTCATAGCTCGACTTGCCGGGCTTCATAACGCTGAAGCTGTACTGAACAGGTGCATTGCCGCCTGTGCTGTTAGCCGTCAGATATACCTTATTGCCTATATATACCGTTTCGGCGCTGACTGTGAGCTTTGCCGAAATAGGATCCGTCACAGTTATTGTAAGCGTCTTGGAAGCCTTCCTTCCGCCGTTATCCACCGCATTGACCCTGATATAATATTTTTTGACTGATGAAGGCTTGAAATTACAGCTGTTCTGGGTAGTATTTTCGACAATGCTTTTCCATTCGGCGGTGCCTTCCGGCGCATAATAGAAGGAATACTTTACAGGATTCATGCCGCCTGTCGAGATCGCCGAAACGCTGACTGACTCACCGTATGGAATAGTCGTCTTTGACAGCACGAGAGAAGTGCCGAAATATGTATCGGGAGACGAACCGCTGCTTATTATATTGAACCTGATATCTCTTTTTTCTCCGGCATATTCGCCCTTGCCTTCGATATGTACTATACCGACGCCGATATTGACGTTATTTTCGTATGTGATATTGTAGTCGATACCCTTTACAAGCGTTGTGCTGTCATATCTTATGATCTCAGGAGAAGGAGTTATCGGCTTGCCGGTATACACCTGGTCGGATATCTCCGAGAACCTGCACTCGCTGAACTGCTTGCCGACCGCCTTGAGGCCCACCTTTGCAAGTATATTACTGCTGAAGCTTATCAGCATCGTACACGAGCCCGGCGCCTTGGCATAGACCTTTTTATCCCTGTACTCAAACACGTCCTCATCCGAAAGTGAGACTGTCGCGTTATACGGTTCAAGGTATACCGACTGCTTATTATAGAGCTTATTTCTGACAAGAACATAGGCATATATGCTGCTGCCGCAGTAAACGCCCTGTCCCTCGCCGTATGCCGACCTGATATCGGAAATATTTTCAAGCAGTGTTTCCACCTCCTGCGGAGCTTCCGCGCCGGACTGCTGATATGCAGACGCAGGAGCTTCAAGCGGTGCCTTATCAGAGAGCAGCAGGCTGAAAAATTTACGTCCGTTCACGCTGACAACGCCCACGCCCGCAGATCTGTATTTGCCGTAAAGAAGATCATACTCCGAGTTTCTCTTCATTTCGCTGAATGCATAGCTCACACTCGGCATATCAATGCAGAACACCTCTGTCCTGTCATCAGAATCCGATGCGTATGAACTTCCGTATTCTCCGGATGGCGTGGTCGCCGATGCATAGAGTGACAGCTCACAAGCCCTGAGCATAGCCTTATCAAGATAATTCTTATCCATTTTCAGCGGGTCAGAGCCATTATCTTCACGAAAGCTATTGACCATATCAAGCAGACTTTTTGCATCCGAGTACAGCTTCCTGACGTTTGCGATCCTTACCTTGATCGTAGACGAAGCAGCACTGACATTTACCGCACCGACAAATGCTGTCCCTAAGATCATAAAAACCGCAAGCAGGATGCTGATCGTTTTCCTTGCGAATTTTGTTTTTGTGCTCATATTTCTGCACACTCCTTTCTTATCAATTCTATCATAACAACAACCATTTTTCAATACCGGCGGCGCAGAGCCCACGGAAATCAACTTTCTTTAAAAGAAAATTAAAAGTGTGCCGTTCTGAACACAGATGATCAACTTTAGTCACATAATTTGCATTATTGAAATGAT
>CADCKR010000007.1 GCA_902802105.1 uncultured Ruminococcus sp. | reverse complement strand
GCTTTGTCAAAAATAATGTTCGATTGTCTGCTGGATTCATCCAATATCATCAGAATCCTTCATCATTATTTTTCTTTTAAAGAAAGTTGATTTCCGTGTGCGGGTCACACGGCATCTTGACAAAAAAAACGTATGTGGTATAATTTATCCGTAAGCAATAATACGACAGTTCGTTTGCGCCATCCTGTCGGAAAACAAAACCAGGGCAGCACACGCTTTTTAAGCTGTGTGCCTGGTTTGCTGTGTTTTTTAAAAACAGGATGCGTCTGCACTTTGCAGGCGCTTTATTTTTTGAGGTGAAAATATGTATATTCTTAAAGCAAAAGCAGCGTTCGACAGTGCACATTTTTTGTATGGCTACGAAGGCAAATGCGCTAATATACACGGTCATCGCTGGACAATAGAAGCTGAGGCCGAAGGCGAAGAATTGCAGAGTGAAGGTCCCAAAAGAGGTATGCTGATAGATTTCGGGGATCTAAAAAAAGAGCTTAGGGCTATTGCGGACAGCTGCGACCATGCGCTTATTTATGAAAAAGGCTCACTTAAAGAAAAAACTGCAGAAGCGCTGAAAGAAGAGGGCTTCCGCATGATAGAGCTTGACTGCCGCCCGACAGCAGAAAATTTTTCAAGAATATTCTTTGAAAAATTAAGGGAAAAGGGTCTGCCGATAAAACGTGTAACAGTGTATGAAACACCCGATAACTGCGCTGTTTATGAGATATGATCAAGGAGGAGCGAAATGGCTCTTGTTGTTGAAAAATTTGTGAGTATAAACGGAGAAGGCGCACACGCAGGGGAGACAGCGGCATTTATTCGTTTCAGGGGATGCAATCTCAGCTGCTCTTATTGTGACACAAAATGGGCGAACTGTGATGATGTGCCATATACAAACGAAAGCGCAGAGGAACTGACGGAATGGGTCAGACAAACAGGGTGCATAAATGTTACTCTCACAGGAGGCGAACCGCTGCTGCAAAAGGATATAACGGCACTCACCGAAGGTCTTATCAGAAGCGGCTGTCGTGTTGAGATAGAAACAAACGGCAGCATTAGCCTTGCAGACTATGCGGCAGCTGTATATCGTCCGTGCTTTACGATGGATTACAAGCTTCCGTCAAGCGGAATGGAGAAATTTATGGATATGGGAAATTTCACTCTGCTTGAAAAGCATGACACTGTAAAATTCGTTTCCGGTACGATCGGGGATCTGGAAAAAGCAAGGCAGATCATTGAAGAATATTCTCTTACAGATAAATGCCATGTCTATATCAGCCCTGTGTTCGGCAGTATTGACACGGCAGAGATCGTAAGCTTTATGATAAAGAATAATATGAACAAGGTCAGACTGCAGCTGCAGCTGCACAAGTATATCTGGCCGCCCGACAAGAGAGGTGTTTGAAATGATGGACAAAAAAGCTATAGAATATCATGTCAGAGGTCTGCTTGAAGCTATAGGAGAAGACCCCGACCGTGAAGGTCTCAGGGAAACTCCCGAAAGAGTGGCAAGAATGCTTCAGGAGGTGCTTGAAGGCACCGCATACACCAATCACGATATTGCAAAAATGTTCGGCAAGGTTTTCGATGCTCCCGAAGGATGCGATGAGGAAAATATAATTGTCGAGAAGGATATTACAGTTTTCAGCTATTGTGAGCATCATCTTGCGCTTATGTATGATATGAAGGTCAATGTTGCATATATTCCCAACGGCAAGGTGCTTGGCCTGAGCAAGATCGCAAGGATATGCGAGATGGCGGCAAAGCGTTTGCAGCTCCAGGAAAGGCTTGGCAGGGATATTGCCGAGATCATTTCCGAGGCTGCCGGAACTGAGGACGTTGCAGTTATGATATCCGGTTCACACAGCTGTATGACAGCAAGAGGCATAAAGAATGCTTCTGCAAAGACGGTGACGGCTGCATTTAAAGGAAAATTCAAAACAGACAAGTCACTGAGGGAATATGTAAAATTCGATAAATAATATCATCCGGGAGGAAGCTATGAAGGCACTTGTATTATTCAGCGGAGGTGTTGACAGCACCACTGCACTTGCTTCTGCAATAGATAAATATGGAGCAGATCAGGTTATCGCGCTGTCTGTCAGCTATGGCCAGAAGCATGACCGTGAGCTTGATTCTGCGCGCAGGATAGCCGCATATTACGGCGTAGAGCCGAGATATCTTGATCTTGCAGGTATTTTTGAGGGTTCGGACTGTTCGCTGCTTTCATCGAGCGATAAGAAGATACCCAAGGAAAGCTATAAGGAGCAGCTTGACAAAACAAACGGAAAGCCCGTTTCGACCTATGTTCCGTTCAGGAACGGACTGTTTATTTCATGCGCTGCAAGCGTTGCGCTTTCAAACGGCTGTACCGAGATATGGTACGGCGCACACAGTGATGATGCTGCGGGCAATGCCTATCCCGACTGCAGCAGTGAATTCAATGACGCCATAAACCGTGCGGTGTTTATCGGCAGCGGTGAGCAGCTAAGGGTCGTGGCTCCGTTTGTCGGATTAAAAAAAGCTCAGGTCGTTGAGCGCGGATTGAAATTAAAGGTACCATACGAGCTGACATGGAGCTGCTACGAGGGCGGAGATAAGCCCTGCGGATGCTGCGGTACCTGCCTGGACAGAATAAACGCATTCAGAGCGAACGGAGTGGAGGATCCTCTGCTTTCAGCAGAAGACCGCTTACAAAAGGAGTTGTAATATGGTATCATCAAGAGAATCCGAAAGGAACAGCATAACCCTTCTTGGCAATAAAGGCACATCCTATAAATCTGATTATGCCCCTCAGCTGCTTGAAACATTTGAGAACAAGCACCAGGGAAACGATTATTTTGTAAAGTTCAACTGTCCTGAATTTACCTCACTTTGTCCTATTACAGGACAGCCTGATTTTGCCTGCATCTATATTTCATATATTCCTGATAAAAGAATGGTAGAGAGCAAGTCTTTGAAGCTTTATCTTTTCAGCTTCAGAAATCACGGAGATTTCCACGAGGATTGTGTAAATATCATTATGAAGGATCTCATCGCTCTTATGGATCCGAAATATATTGAGGTGTGGGGAAAATTTCTTCCCAGAGGAGGTATTTCCATCGACCCCTACTGCAACTATGGCAGACCCGGCACGAAATATGAAAAGCTTGCCTGGGAGAGACTTTCTACACATGATCTCTATCCGGAAACTATACATAACAGGTAAAACAAGCAAAAAGACGTTCCGCTGAAATATCTTCGGAGCGCCTTTTTGATTTTGATATTAATTATCATTTTTCTTTCTGAATATCCTTATAAGAGAAGATATAAGTATAACGCCAAAAATACCGAGAAAAATATATATGAGTATGATCTCGACCGTATCCGGCTTGTGAAAATAATACATTTCTTTTTCCCGCCGAGAGCTGTTGGCTGTTGCATCAACACTTTCTGATGATGCTTTGAGCTCATGTGAAGACCTTCGTGAGGTGATTGATCTGCTTGCGGCATTTGTACTCCCGTTTTCTTCAATATCATCTGTATCATTATATGAGTATTCAGCAACAGTGCCTTTCTCAAATTTAAGTTCAAGAGGAACGTCGGGACTGAGTATTGTGATGTTCTGCTCACTGTCGCAGAGAGTAAATTCTCCAAGAGCAAACTGACTTGTACCGGTAAACGATACATCGGCATTGAATACAAATCTGATATTTTCAGCTTCTTCCATTGGTTCCCTGCCGTAGCAGCAGATGCGGATAACTCCTCTGCTGCTTTTATCTTCGCTGTATGAAAGCAGCAAGGCCTGCTTGTTGTATTTTACGGTTTTCAGCGTCAGCAGATCGGGGTCATAGATAAATGTTCCCTCTGCTGCGCCGTAGGGCAGATAAGCGCTGACGTCAACATTGACAGCAGCTATATCCGCACGAATATTATATTCAGCTTTATCAATGTATATATCAAGGATTTCGTCTTCTGCACTGACTGCTGCCGATAAAAGAATCAGCGGAAACAGCAGGCTCAATATTATGGCAGCTTTAAAAAATCTCATATCAACACCTCCGTACTGATACGGACGAAAATATAATTTGTCAATATACGTCATCGGAAGCTCCGTGAAACTTTCTCGTCTGTCGGCTCTTCCGAGGCTTCTGAGTCAGTTGGATTCAGGATAATATGGCTTGCCGTTGAGTACGGCTGAACACAGCCTGCGGTTTTCATAGTGAAGCTTCAATGAAAAGCACGGATAATTTTGCTGCATAAGACGAAGAAATATCTTGTCGCCTTCCCATGATATAAGCTCATTGACGGCTTTTTCTTTATCTACCCAGAGAAGATCGCCCTCGCTGCATTCTGTCAGCTCGCCGCAGAACTCGTCTGCACTGTAAAGAAACATATACTCGTGCCAGTCGCCTTCGGAAAAGCTGACAATTCCTCGCAGACAGTAGTTAGTCAGCGTCAGGCCGGTCTCTTCCCTGACTTCGCGTACAACGCATTCGTCGGGGCTTTCTCCGAGCTCGAAATGTCCGCCTACCCCCATCCACAGATCCTTTGAAGGATCGTTTTTCTTTTTTGTGCGGTGAAGCATTAAATATTGACCGTTTCGTTCAATATAGCACAATGTCGTAAGCTCTGCATCCATTTTTTTGGTCATCTCCGGAAATTATAGTTTTTCTTTGATTATAACATAAAATATTTATACAGTCTATTGCTTTTGAATGTAAATATTTTTTGATTTTTCACACACGGAGATCAATTTTTAAAATTTACAGCAGGCAGTATCACAAAATTACAACAGAGGATAATTTTGTGTGGTATTTTGGTCTCAAACATATCAAATTCAGCGGTTTTAGGAAGGGTTTCCCCCGTGTAACCTGCCGGCCAAAATTGATTTCCGTGGGTTGTGCGTATGACGGGCTTGCATTTGCAATTTGTATATGTTATAATTAGTAAGTTGTAAAAAAATGGTTGATTTTGTCAAAAAATGAAAAATGTCATATAATAGATTGATCCTTAACAGGTGAGCTTGAAAAGATGGGCAGGCTTGGCAGAGAGTATTTGCGCAGAAGGCTTACCAAGGATGCAGTTATATTAAAGAGATAAAAGCATTGTGATAAAGAGGTATGATATGGTTGATCTGACTGTTGTTATACTTACGAAGAATGAAGAAAGAAACCTCAGAAAATGTATTGAGTCTTTTCGCGGTATCGCTAAACGATTTGTTATAGTTGATAGCTTCAGTACAGACAAAACTGAGCTGCTCTGCAATGATCTGGATAAGGAATTGAGAAAAATAGGCTCAGGCCTGGATTTTTATAAGAACAAATGGGTAGATTATGCAACACAGCTCAACTGGGGACTTACCATGACGAATATTACAACAGAATGGTCTATGCGCATGGATGCCGATGAGGAGCTGACGGAAGACCTTGCTGATGAGATAAATTCCGGGCTTGATGCCCTTCCGGCTGATATAAACGGCGTAATACTCCGCAGAAGGCTGATATTTATGGGCAGATGGATAAAGCACGGCGGAAGGTACCCTGAATTTTTGCTGAGGATATTAAGGACAGGAAAGGCTTATTGTGAACACAAGATCATGGATGAACACATGATCTTGTCCGAAGGACGAGCTGTTACTTTCAGACATGATCTTATTGACAATAATCAGAAGGATCTTGAATGGTGGACTGCAAAACACAACTGGTACAGCAGCAGAGAGGTTCTTGATCATCAGATGACATCAGAAAACCGTACAGACAGATCTCTTGAAAGCTCAGGAAGATCGACCGCTCAGGCTGCTTTGAAAAGAAGAATAAAAAACAGCGGATACTATAGGCTCCCAAAGTTCATGAGAGCGCACCTGTATTTTATCTACCGCTATTATTTTAAGCTTGGATTTCTTGACGGCAGAGAAGGAAAGATATTTCATTTTCTTCAGGCATATTGGTACAGATTTTTGGTTGATGCAAAAATGTATCAATGTGAGAAAAACGGGACTAAAATGGAGCAGCAAGGCGATCTGAAGGAATAGATCCATTGTGCGTTGATGCTTTTTAAAGGGAGTAATAAGCTTTATGAAAGCAGTTATTATGGCGCCGCTGCCTCCTCCGGCAGGCGGTATTGCAAGCTGGGCCGTCAGAATGCAGAATGCCGGATTAAAAAACAACTGGACTGTGGAGATAGTTGATGAAAAGATCATCGGCAGGTCAGTTCATGGAGATAAAAACAAGAAAAATTTCTTTGTTGAAGCTAAACGATGTTTTACTATATGGAGAAAGCTGAAAATTGCCCTGCGTGATCCCGAGTCAAAGGTAGTTCATGCCTGTACAGCCGCTACCACAACAGGAATGCTGAGAGATATAGTCAGTGCGTGGATAACTCATCGCAGGCATAGGAAATATATCATACATTTCAGGTGTACAGTGTCAAACCTTATAAGCGGCGGTTTCAAGAAAAAAGTTTTTCGTATTTTGTGCAGTTCAAGCGATATGATATTCACGCTGAACAAGCAATCCGAAGAATATATTAAAAAAAGCACAAAAACCCCTGTCAGGCTTATCCCTAACTTTGTCGGTGACGAAGAATATAAAAACGTGCAGAAGCAGCAGTATTACGCTTCTGTCAGAACTGTATTATATACAGGCGGCGTGACCGAAGAAAAGGGCTGCGCTGAAATCATCCGGGCTGCGGCAGCTTTTCCGGACATCCGGTTTCGGTTAGTCGGAAACATACGCAGAGAAATATCAGATATGGATATACCCTCTAATGTTATTCTGACAGGCGTGCAGCCTGAATACAAAATTCAGGAAGAGCTGAGGAATGCCGATCTGTTTGTATTTTTTACTCATATGGACAGCGAGGGCTTTGCAAATTCACTGGTTGAAGCTATGGGCGCAGGACTTCCGTGTATAGTTACAGACTGGGCCGCAAATTCCGATATGATAGAGAATAAGGGCGGTATAATCCTTCCTGTACATGATGTTGACGGATTGATAAGGGCTATTGTTAAGCTCAGGGATGATCGTGATCTTCGTGAAAGAATGGGAGAATGGAATATCAGTAAGGTAAATGCTTCATACAGCGGCTCTGTAGTTACAGGTCAATATGTGGATGCTTATGAGAGTCTTTTGCGTGAGTGAGCTGCATTTTCTGCTTTACGGAAAAAGGTGATCGTATTGAAGGTGTTGATCGTATTGCCGCAGCTAAGGACAGGCGGCGGACAAAAGCTTGCTCTTGATGAAGCTGTCGGGCTGAGCAGGCTTCCGGGATTTGAGATTTCTGTTTTGTGCATAGGCAAAAAGGAAGATACGATATTTACCCGTTTAGCCGAAAAAAACAGCATAAAGGTTTCGTACATAGGAAAATCCGAGGGCGTATCTTTTTCGGCAATGCATAAGACTACCCGCTTTATTAAAAGCGAAAAGCCCGATATAGTTCATACACATCTGCTTGCAATGCCGTATACGTTATTGGCAGCCTTGAAATATAAAAATATAAGATTTTTTCACACTATCCATAATGTAGCCGATAAAGAAGGCGAACGCATGGGCAAGCTTGAAAAATATGCTTACTGTCATACAAATTTTACGCCTGTAGCTATATCTGATTACTGCGCAGAAACCGTATGCAAGTTTTACGGATTACCAAAGGAAAGAGTTCCGGTCATATATAACGGCATCGACACAAAAAGGTTTGCCTGCGTTAATGAGTATTCAAAACGTAAGGGAAGGCTGACGATCATTTCTGTCGGAAGAATGCAAAAGGTCAAAAGACATACCATGATGACAGAGGTTTTTTCGGAGCTTGTCAGAGCCGGTTTTGACGCTCAGCTTATTTTTTTAGGGGACGGTGAATTGCGTCCCCAAGTTGAAGACTGCATAAAAAGGCTTGGCATTGAAGACAGGGTATTTCTCAGGGGCATAACGGAAAATGTAGAATCGGAACTGAATAATGCCCACATATATTTTTCGGCTTCGGAGCACGAAGGACTTCCGCTCTCTGTTCTTGAGGCGATGTCATGCGGTCTGCCTGTGGTCTCTTTCAGGGCAGGCGGTACTGTTGACATAGTTGACGAGCATAACGGTATTTTATGTGATACAGATAATAAAAAGCAGTTATCGGATGCTTTGATAAAAATGGCGTCAGACAGTGTGCTCAGAGAAAAAATGTCAGAAGCATCTTTAAAAAGATCGGCAGGGTATGATATCAGTAAATGTGTTGACCGGTATGCCGCGCTTTTTGAGGCTGCTGTGAAAAAGAAGGGTAAGTAACAGTGAAGCTTTTGTTCGTTGTCGATTCATTTCGCGGAGGTGCGGGAAACGTCATCCAGCTGCTTGCTCAGGCATTTTATAGAAGGAAATATGAGGTTTCTATTCTGCTTCTTAACGGAAAGCTTGTTGATCCCCGATACGATATGTGCGGTACAGAGATCATAGACTATCCTTTAGGGAAATATGCCAAGGGATATACGCCGTTTGACAGGGTACTTAAATCGGTGAAGGTCATAAGAGAGCAGCTTGAACGCATTCAGCCGGATGTTATCGTGTCGTTTCTTACTGAGCTTAATATTCTTTGCTGTATGGCAAATAAAAAGAAAAGACCGCTGATAATTTCAGAGAGGAACGATCCTGCAAAGGACAGAATAAAAAAGTATTGGAAGGTGCTCAGAAGCAGGTACTATCGCTTTGCTGACAGGATCGTGGTGCAGTGTGCAGGATTCAGGGGTTTTTCCGGCGGAAGATTTATTGATAAATGCTCAGTGATCCCGAATCCGGTGCTTGAACCTAAGGTGACAAGACCTGCCGGAACGATACACACTCCGCTGAGATTAGTCAGCCTTGGACGTTTGAGCAAGCAGAAAAACTTTAAATGGATGATAGACAGTATGGAGCTTTTGAAGAAATATGACAGTGATTTTACGCTTTCTATCTACGGCTCCGGCTCTGAGGAAAATGAGCTGAGGTCATACATAGAGCAAAAGCAGCTTCGGGATAATGTATTCCTGAAAGGGTTCGTTGCAGATACATACAGCGTACTTGCCGGGAGCGATATCTACCTGATGACATCTGATTATGAAGGCTTTCCGAATGCATTAAGTGAGGCGATGGCTGTCGGACTTCCGGCAGTTTCGCGGCTTTGTCACGAAGGAATAAAAAGCCTTATAGATAACGGCAAAAACGGCTTTGTTACAGCTTTGGATGATATGCAGTCCTTTGTGGAGAATATCATAAGGCTGAAAAACGATCCGGAGCTTTACAGCTTTATCGGAAATAATGCAAAAACCGTTTCGGATAAATACAATACAGACAAAATCGCTTTATTGTGGGAAAAAGAAATTACCGATTCATTGAACAGAGCCGTGTAGCTGTTTGTTGTCTGTCCGGAGGAATTATATGAAAACAATGAAGCTTCCTGCTGTCGGATTATTGTTTTATTTATGCGTGTCTGCTTTTGTAATGGAAAGCATTCTGAAATATAATAATGTGTTATGGTCTGTAAATCAATACCGTACCATTGCAAGCATGAACGGCAATGTGCTTTCGGAATGGAAGATAGCTGAAATATTCCTGATTTCATTTATGTTCCTGCTTTCATTTCCGCTTAAAAGGAATATGGTTACATATTCGGGCTTGGCTCTGATGACTTCAGGCGTTATATGGTTTGTAAGGGAAATAAACATTCCTGATACGGTGAGTTTATATAAAAATGCGTTTGATGTGCATTTTGAAATGATCGCACTGCAAATGACGCCGGCAACGATGATATTTATGGGTATGACATTTATTATTGCACAAAGTCCGACGGTCCAGAGGTATATGGTCAATGTTTGTCCTTTTTGCGCGGTTTTTTATACAGTATTGTGCCTTATAAACAGTCTTGATTTCATGCGCAGCTTTCCGGGAATGAGAATGGCTGACGGAAAAATAATAGAATATTTTCTGTCGGCCTTGTTTCTGCTCGGTATATGGAGCATTAAAGGCAGAAATCCAAAGCTGCATCATCTTATTATCTATATATGTGCATTTGTTCTTATATTTTGCAGTATTATCATCACAAGCAGAGGGTGGATGCTACAGTCGTTTCTTTTGCTGATATTCTGTTATATCTCTTTTTCTGAAAGAATAATAAGCTCCAGGCTCACAAGGATATGCTTGCTTCTTTCAGTATTTATTGTTATGTACATTATGGCTCAGCACTTTCTTGGAGATCAGATACGGTTTATTATAAGCAGATTCAGCAAGGATACCCGATCCGGGCAGTTAATGGAGTTCTTTTCTCAGGTGCCTTTGAGCAAGCTTGCTGTAGGTCAGGGGATGAATGCTTCGTATTCGTTTGCAGGGCAGAGCTCCTATAAATATATAGACAATCAGTTTTTGTTCTTTATGTTCAGATACGGCGTTATTCCTTTGGTGCTTTATCTGCTGCCGTTTGCCTGTTCATTATTCGGCAAAAGCTGCCGCAATAAGGCGGCGTCATGGCTAAGTCAGAAATTTGTCATTATAATGTGGCTTTTGGCAATGGGCGGGATGTCTGTTTATTTTACGCTGAGAATAGATATTTCGGGATTTTTTATCCTTATCTTTGCAATAAGCGGCTGTCTGAGAAAAAAAGGTCTGTCAGCCGCACTGTAAACGGTGTATGATCGGAGGAAAAAATGGGCGGAAATACGAGCCTTAAAAATCAGGTGATTTCAGGTCTTTTCTGGAAATTCGGAGAAAGGATCATAGCTCAGGGCGTGTCGTTTGTAATATCGGTTATTTTAGCCAGGCTTCTTATGCCTGAACAGTATGGAGTGATAGCGCTTATACTGATTTTTATCAATATAGCCAATGTTTTCGTGACAAACGGACTTGGAGAATCGCTGATACAGAAGCAGGATTCCGGAGATACGGAGTTTTCTACAATGTTTTACTGCAGTCTTGCAATATCCGGCGTTCTGTATATGATGATTTTTATATTTGCGCCGTTTATTGCATCATTTTACGATAATGAAGAGCTGATCATTCTTATAAGAATATTGGCGCTCCAGCTCCCGCTTTCGGCGATAAAAACCATACAGCACGCTTATGTTTCAAAGCACATGATGTTCAGGAAATTCTTTTTTTCTACCCTGGGCGGAACACTGATATCCGGAACGATCGGCGTGATAATGGCTTATCAGGGCTGCGGAGTGTGGGCGCTTGCGGAGCAATATCTTGTCAACAGTGCTATAGATATGCTTGTGCTGTTTTTTACTGTTCCGTGGCGGCCTAAGCTGATGTTTGATATGCAGTCCGCCAAAATACTGTTTGCTTATGGCTGGAAGCTGATGCTTTCGCAGCTTATAAATACCTTGTACAATGAGCTGAGAAGTCTTATCATAGGCAAGATATATTCAAGTGCCGACCTTGCGTATTACAACAGAGGAAATCATTTCCCGTCACTGATAATAACCAATATCAACACGGCTATAAGCAATGTTCTTTTTCCTGCTATGTCAAAAGTCAACAATAGTATTGCTGATGTAAAGAATATGACAAGAAGATCAATGAAGGTATCCTCTTATATTATTTTCCCTCTTATGACGGGTATGATCGCAGCGGCTGAACCGATGGTAAGGGTACTGCTGACTGAAAAATGGATATTCTGTGTCCCGTTTTTGCGGTTATGCTGTATCTACTGGGCTTTTCAGCCGTTACAGACAGCTAATGTGCAGGCCATAAAGGCAGTCGGGCGCAGTGATATATGCCTGAAATTAGAAGTTATCAAAAAGCTTATCGGTTTTGCCTTACTGTTTGCTTCTGTACCGTTCGGAGTTTTCGCTATTGTCATATCCAATACGGTATATGGCGGTATATCAATGCTTATAAATATACGTCCGAATAAAAAGCTTATTGATTACGGCTATAAGGAGCAATTCGCGGATATTGTTCCGTCGTTTCTTTTGTCTGCTTTTATGGGAGGAGCCGTTTATGCGATAGGCTTTATACCGACAGATGCGGTAATTGTTCTTGTTATTCAGATCATTTCAGGCATAGCTTTATATATTGCAGGCTCGTATTATTTTAAAATAGACAGCTTTGTTTTTCTTGCAGGCTCCATAAAAAAAGGGAAGAGGGCAAAAACAAAATGAGGAGAGTAATTTTTTGCGGTCTGTTCAGCTATCCGAGGGGCGGAGCGCATTCCAATTATGTGCAATATCTTGCATTAGCCCTGCAGGCAAAAGGATATCGTGTAGAGATAGTTTCGTATATAAACGAAGAATACAGCCGCAGCAGACATTTTGATTACCGTGGTGTAAGCATAAGTGAAATATCCTGCAAAAACGGGCCGGAGCTTTTAAGGAGACTTATGAATGGCAAGCTGTTTTCGTGCACTTTGAGAAAAAGAATAAAGGCTATGCATCTTACAAAAGACGATGTTGTTATACCGTCAGACTATTATCCGCTTATAAAGGCATTTTTACATCAGAAAAAGCGTTCAGGGTTCAAAACCGCAGGGACGCCGCTGGAATGGTTTGCAGACGAAGACCTTCCTGTACGAAAGGCGCGCAATGAATATAAAGCGAGATTTTCCCTGTATCATTGCCATGACCTTCTTTTTCCGATCAGCCGTCTCATAGCCGGGCAGTTTCCTGATGTACCGTCCATGATCCTGCCGATAATGACAGATACTCAGGAATTTCCGCTTGCCGATAAGAAGGAAGGAGACTATGAGTTTATTCTTTCTGCAAGGGGCAAAATGAAAGACGCCCTGCCGGAAATGCTCCGGGGAATGGCCATGCTTTCTGATGAACAGCTTCATAAAATGAAAATGCATCTTACCGGGATCAAAGAAGAAACGATTCGCCGTTTCCTCAGCGACAAGGAGTATGACAAGATAAATCCTTCACTTATCATTCACAAATGGATGAGATACGATGAGCTCATAAAGCTGTATCAGAAGGTGCACTATTTGTTTTTGTCAAGGAGGACCTGTCAGATGACATTGGCAAACTTTCCAAGCAAGGTTCCGGAAGCGATGACTCACGGTATAGTACCTGTTGTATCCCGTGTAGGAGACTATACGGAATATTACCTTCAGGACAATATAGACAGTCTTGTTTTTGACGGCTATGATAAGAACGTATGTTATAAAGCTTATTGCAGGGCGCTGGAGATGCCTTTTTCCGAGTATTTGCAATTATCACGTTCCGCAAGAAAATGTGCAGAACAGCGGTTTGATTTCAGAAACTGGTCTGATAAAATATCCGAAAAAATAGAATCTCTTTTTTAAGGCAATACCGCACAAAGATAGTGCCGCCGCGGCAAGCTGCCGCACCCGATTCGCTTCTTGTTCAACACATACTTTAGTCAACGCCGCCGCGGCAAGTAAATCAGCGTCTGCTAAAGGAGTTTTTGCAAAGCACCGGCGGCAAGCTGCCGCTCCCGATTCGCTTCTTGTTCAATACATACTGTAGTTAGTGCCGCCAGGTTGAGTAAATTGAGCGTCTGCTAAATAAGTCTTTGCAAAGCACCGCGGATGCACCAGCTTCTACGGGAATGACTAAGGAATGAGCAGAACAAAGCGAGTGTAAACGAGCGGAGCGGGCACGGCACCGGCAGCTTGCCGGCGGGAGCGGACAGGGGTGCGCAGGCTCTGCGCCGGCGCAGATTTTACTTGATTTTGCTGCGGCTGACAGCGCCGTTTGCAAATGTAATTATGATCTCATTTTTGTCTAAAGCATCGATCCTAGTAACGAAACGCGGCAGAAGAGTTTCGTCAAACACCTTTACGGCTTTAAACTCATTCAGCAGCTTGTCGGCGTTGTCTGCCTTTATTTGCTCCTTATTGATAAGATCACGCCTGTATTTCAGGCTGTCAAGCCGGTCAGCAATCTCTGCTTCACGCCGGTTGAGATCTGTAAGCTCAGCGCTCACCTTGTCGATCATGCTGCCGCTTACAGCAGAGAGCAGCTCGTTTCTTGTTATCTCCACTTGTGTGAGCTCACGGACAGTTTCTGAAATGTTTTTGTTTATACGGTCAAGTTCATCACTGAGCTTTTTATGTATCTCTGCGGAGCTGTTAACGCAGCCGGCGGCTGCCGGCGGAATTGCCATCATGTTATTTATTGCGTTAAGGATAGCAGAATGCAGGTCGCTCTCACGATATGAAAACGATTTCGGGCAGTGATTTCCTGTCAGGCGGTTTTTGCACCGCCACATCCCGACCTTGCCTTCTTTCAGTATCCATGTGCAGCGCTTGTAATAGCTGCCGCAGTAAGGGCACACAAGGCACCTGCTCAGGCTGTATCTTGTGCGAAATACAGGATCAGCAAATTCGCTTCCTTGCTTTTTGCCGTATTCCCTGCGGCGCTTGCGCTTTTCAAGCTCAAGCCGCACAGCGTCATAGGTGCGGCGGTCAATTATTCCTTTGTGACTGTTCTGTACAAAGTACATCGGCTTCTGACCGCAGTTTTTTGCTCTTTCGTGCGTAAGGCAATTAACAGTGTAGGTCTTTTGAAGCAAAGCATCACCGACGTACTTTTCATTTTTTAGTATCTGATAAACATGAAATCGTTCCCACACAGAGCTGCCGTTACGGCGCACCGCACCTTCTTTTGTAAGCAGTCCGGCGATTTCCTCGGCTCGGTGGCCTTCTGCATAAAGGCTGAAAATTTTCCTTACGGTCTGAGCTTCATCCTCCACGATATAAGGCTTGCCGTCGGCGCCCATACGGTAGCCCAGAGTTCTGCCCATCTGATAGCGCACGTTTCCTTCACGGAAAGAGCGTTCGATACCCCATGTTACATTTTTGCTTATACTTTCACTCTCGGCCTGTGCAAACGATGCATAAAGACTGATCGCAAACTCAGAGCTGACGGTGCTCGTGTTGATGTTTTCCTTTTCAAATATAACGGTAACGCCCAGGGATTTCAGCTCCCTTATGCAGTCGAGGCAGTCTACTGTATTTCGTGCGAACCTGCTTATGCTTTTGCAAAGGATAATGTCAATTTTATTTTTTCTTGCAAGCTCCATCATGCTGTTGAACTGCGCACGGTTTTTGGTTCTTGTGCCGCTGATGCCCTCATCCGCAAAGATGCCCACAAGCTTCCATTCAGGAGCAGCGTTGATGTATTCCGTATAGTAGCTTATCTGAGCGGCATAAGAATTCTTCTGGTTCTCCTCTTCTGTCGATACCCTGCAATAGGCTGCTACTCTTGTAAGCCTGTTGCTGTCCGTACTCAGGCTTTTTCTGCTTATTGCAGGAATAATTGTAACATTCTCCGATATTTCCGTTCTGTTCATTATCATTCAGCACTCCTATAATAATATTTTTTTAAAGCGTAATATCCTGCTCGCCTACTGCGGCGTATTTTTCTGCGGCAAGCTTCATTATCATTTCACGCAGCTTTTTTGTGTCTGCTCCGTCCAGGTCAAGCAGTCTGTTTATCTCTGTTTCCGCCGATATGATTTCTTCGCTTTCATTGTAGACGAATTCGGCTTCCGACGGGTCGGCAAGCATATCAACTTTGCAAACGTGCGCTTTTTTGCTGCGTTTTCCTTTTGTTTTTCCTACAGCTTCAAATACGCTCCTTTCAACGACTGCCGGAAATCCTTTTTCACCAATGTATACGCTGCTGTAAAGTATTGCGCTTACTTTTTTGACAGCCTTAGCCTGAGAATCGGAAAAATAATCCGTATTGCTTTCAAACAGTTCTTTTCCTATAGTCTGCACACCCTTGCCGCTGTGTCTTTCGGCAAATATCTCCCTGATGATACAGGCCTCTGCTTCGTTTATCATTATTTTTCCGTTCTGAATACAATAACCGTATTTTATGTTTCTTTTGTTCATTGCAGCTCCTCCTTTAGTTTAAGACCGCCGATAAGCTCAAACTCGATGCAGTGCCCGTCTGTTACAGCGTTTATAAGCAGTTTATCCGCAAGGTCAGTGTTTTTTTTCGATTTCAGGATGTCATACAGCTCCTGAAGTCTTTCGGCGCTGTTGTCTTTTTGTCCGCATATTATGCTCAGTTCCTTTTCGGCAGCCAAAAGCTCCGAATTGATCTCTAGCTCCGCCTGAGCAAGCTTTTCTTCGGTAATGCATCCGTTTGAGCAAAGCATATAAAGCACATATCTTCTGTCTGAAAGCTCCTCTATCCTTCTGCTGAGTTCAAGCTCGTTTTCTCCGGCCTGATCTTTTTTCAGCTTCTGCATCTGACTTATGCATGGAAGAAGTATCTCGTCTGCAAACAGAGCAAGCTTTATACACATCCTTTTCCATGCAAAGCGATAGCTCTTGTCATAAAAATCAGAGCCTGTACAGATATTGTATGTCGCTCTTTTTCCCGAACATATCCATACAGGCAGCCTGCCGCGCTTTGTGAAATAATACGATCTTCCGCAGGTGCATTTTGCCTTGCCTCTGAACGGTGACAGTTTTTTTTCTTTAGCGGCTCTCGTATTTCTGCACCGCAGTTCTTCGGCCGCTCTCAGGGTCTCGCGTGATATGATCGGCGGCAGGGCGTTCCGGATATAATAGCTGTCACGCTCTCCGTTATTTTTCATGCCTTTTTTGCCCATAAATTCAGAATAAGTCTTTTGCCAATGGATATCGCCGACATATTTTTCCTGACGCAGCATTTTCAGTATGGTTTTGTTGTTCCATTTTTTGCCTGTAGGCGATGGCAGTTCTTCATCATTCAGTGTTTCGGCGATGCGGTTGGCTCCGCAGCCTGAGAGATACATATCAAACATACGCCTTACTAAAGCTGCCTTTTCGTCATCAACAACGAGCCGGTTATTTACCTTGATATAGCCGTAAGGCACTCTTGCAATGCCAAGAGTGCCTGTCATCATGCGCTTTTTAAGACTCCACCGTATATTTTCTGAAATTGAGGCCGATTCCTCCTGAGCAAGACCTTCAAGTATGGTTATCATTATCTCATCTGTCATTCTTGCTGTATCGACAGCCTCTTTTTCAAAATATACCGATATACCAAGCTGCTTCAGTTCCCTGAGAATGCTCAGGCACTCCTTTGTGTTGCGTGCGAACCTGCTGAGTGATTTTGTGATGATACGGTCTATTTTACTTTTGCGGCAGTCATCAAGCATCCTCAGCATATCGGGTCTGTATCTGGTCGATGTACCGCTGCCGGAATCGGCGTAGACGCCTACAAGCTCCTCATGTGCCGAGCCTTCATACAGCTTTGTGAAGTAGCGTTTCTGGGATAAATAAGAATGCTGCTGCTCAGAGTAGTCTGTTGATACCCTGCAATAAGCAGCGACCCTTATTTTGCCGGTGTTTTTGTTTCCTTTAACAGTAAGCTTTACCATTTCTGCCATTTATAAACCTTCCTTTACAAAAAATAAGACCCTGCTATATGAATCATCACATAACAAGGTCGCATACAAGAATGTATCTCCGTCAAAGGTGTATTCTGTTGTTTTGTCTGCCGTCCGGTCATTCACTGAATGAGGCTAACTTTTCACAGAGGAACGGTGTGGCCGACGCCATAGCGTTGTTGATAAAAATTATCTCATCAATACCGTTGTCTTTAATGTACTTTTTGAAGTCAAACTCAATATCGCGGAAGTCGATCATGTGAGTTTCACTGTAGGTGAATGCAATGTACGGGCAGAAGGCATTTCCGTAGGATTCGTGCACAACGGCTATTTTCTTTCCGTTGCCGTTTTTGTTTTTGCAGACGATAAGGGGATTGTCGCCGCCAAGGAAAACACCGTAGGCAAAGGAGCTTGAAGCATAGGTGTGCATAAGCGAGGTCGTCTGCTCATCCTGACCGTAGCTGTCATATTTTACAGTAGAGGTGTCGGCATCCATCGTGTAATAATGCACGGTGTCCGGGTCTACAAGGGATTCGTCAATATAATTCGTAAGGCTGCCGTAATATCCTTCAATAGTGCCTTCTGTCATGTCAGAAAGCGGGATGCAGTCAACGCCGGCGGCTTTGCAGAAGGCCTTGTATGCATAGTATGCCGCAAGACCTGTCCAGTGGTGGTCGCTGTTGAAGTACACGTATTCATCGCGGTGATGTGCGATTATGTCGTAGGCGTTTATGCCGATTATATCAGCAGTGTAGTTGTTTATGATCGTATCAAGATATTCCTTCTGGTCGGGCAGACCGTATTCACTGAAAAACCTTTCGGGCAGTGTAACGCCGCAATGTGTAGGTACAAGCAGGTTATACACCTTTACACCGTCGCCGAGGGCATTTTTGAGCTTCGACATTGCTGCGGAATAGTCCTTTGCAAGCTCGTCATATCCGTAGAAAAGCTCGTAGGCGGTGCGGTTGTAAATGAGTATGCCGTTGGACATATAGCCTACATCGGTACCGTCATCATCCGGGAGCGGGGGAAGGGCGCCGGTTTCTTTGGCATCCGAGGGATCAGGATCTTTGTGCGGGTTATCCGCTGAGGGCTTGGTGCTGCTCTCATCATCGGAGCTTTCGCTTTCTTCGGTGCTGCTCTCATCATCGGAGCTTTTGCTTTCTTCGGTTATACTTTCACCCGTGGAATTTTCTGACGATGCGGCAGATACCGTATCATTTTTTGATGTATCCGAAGCTGCTTCGGAAACTGTACTTGCCTTGCTGTCAGCGCTTTCCGGTTTGCCGGTTTCGGTTTTGCCGCCTGAGCAGGCAGTGCACACCATGAGTGCAGTGCACAGCAAAGCGGCAATTATGGGCTTGACATTGATCTTCATTCCTGTTATTTCTCCTTTTTATTATTTTGGGACAACCCACTTGCAGTATATCATACGAAAACCGGATTTTTCAATACACATAAGCAAAAATCGGCGGCAGAAAGGTTTGTAAATTATAGCATATTTTACCAAAATATAAATAATCTACAAGTTTCAACAATGTCTATTGTTGAATTTTTTTTCAAAAAGCCGCTTTGACGCTTTTAATTGATATTGAACTTAGCTGAAAAAAATGTTATTATTAAGAGAAAAAGAAAAGGCGGTGTTTGAATGAAAAAATGGGTTCCGTCAGAACTTGATAAAAATAAAATAAACGAGATAGAGCAAAAATACGGGCTGCCTACATTTACAGCTATGCTCCTGTGCATAAGAGGCATAACCGAAAAAGAGACTATTGAGGATTTTTTTGACAAAAGCTGCACACTGCCTGACCCTTATCAGATAAAGGATATAGACAAGGCTGTTCAGCGCATTAAAAAAGCGATGAGCGGCGGAGAAAAAATATGTGTATACGGAGATTACGACTGTGACGGCGTAACGTCCACTGCTCTTCTTTATTCATATTTTGAATCAATGGCGGCCGATGTTATATATTACATTCCGGATCGTATTTCTGAGGGCTACGGCATGAATATCGAAGCCATAGACCGTCTTTATAAACAGGGTGTCAACCTTATCGTTACAGTTGATAACGGGATCGCGGCTGTCGATGAGATAAATTATGCGGATACTTTAGGCATTGACGTTGTAGTTACCGACCATCACACTCCGCTTGATATTCTTCCGAAGGCCTGTGCCGTGGTAGACCCGCACCGGTTGGATGATGATTCACCCTTCAAGGATTACTGCGGCGCCGGTCTGGCAATGATGCTTGCTATAGCGCTTGACGGCAACGCTGAATGGGTGGTTGAAAACTATTCCGAGCTTGCAGCTTTCGGCACAGTTGCAGACCTTGTTCCGCTGTGCGGAGTAAACCGGAAAATAGTTACCGCCGGTCTTATGCAGATGAACAATACGGAAAGGTATGGTGTCTCTGAGCTTATCGAAGCTGCTCAGATAGAAAACATCAGCGCCGGAAACATAGCATTCAGGCTTGCGCCGAGAATAAATGCGGCAGGACGTCTTGGCTCACCATACGATGCACTGACACTGCTGCTTACTGAGGACGGCGATGAAGCGCATAAGCTTGCATTGAAGCTAAGCGACTTGAATTCAAAGCGACAGTCGATAGAAAGCGATATTTACGAATCAATATGCGCAAAGCTCAGCCGTGAAAAGCAGCTGACATATGACAGAGTAATCGTTGTTTCGGATAAAGGCTGGAATCCTGGAGTTATAGGCATTGTTGCATCAAAGATAACCGATAAATACGGCAAGCCGTGCATAATTATTTCTGAGGACGACGATATATGCAAGGCATCCGGCAGAAGCGTGCAGGGCTTTTCGATAGTTGACGCTATATTTGCCTGTTCGGGTTATCTTGAAAAATTCGGCGGACATCCTATGGCAGCCGGCCTGAGCATAAAGAAGGAAAACATTGAGCCGTTCCGCAAGGCAATAAACGACTATGCGGATAAGCTTGACAGTATGCCTATGCTGCCGTTAAAGATAGAGTGCAGTCTTAATCCTGCAACTATAGTTATCGACATGGTGCATCAGCTTTCAATGTTTGAGCCTTATGGCTATGGAAATCCAAAGCCGGTTTTCGGGATAAAAAACATGAAGCTTGAAAAAATAATCCCGCTTTCGGGAGGAAAGCACATAAAGCTTTCTGTTTCGAGAGGAAATGCAAGGTTCAACTTTGTGAAGTTCTCCACAACGCCTGACGAATTTCCCTATCAGGAGGGCTGTGACCTTGATTTTGCGGTTTCACTTGACATAAGCATATATCAGCAGAAGGAGTATCTTTCTTTCAATATAAAGGATATCAGACCTTCGCATTTTGATACAGAAAAGGCTATGCTTGAGATTCAGCTTTATGACCAGTACAAAAAGGGCATTATCCGTCCTGAGCTTGCAGATAAATATCCGTCAAGGGACGATTTTGCATTGATATACAGGTACATCAAAAAGGCGCAGCGGCCGGTATACACTGTTGATTCTATCCTTTCGGCGATCAACAGTGAAGGTATAGGCGCTTTCAAGCTGCTTATAGTTTTTGATATAATGCAGGAGCTCCGGCTTGTCAGTTATGAACGCATCGGCGATGATATAACTGTCAGCCTGAACGATACACCGAAGGTTGATCTGCTGTCATCTTCGATTTATAAAAGGTTAAAGGAGGATATAAATAATGTCTGAGATTCAACACAAATATTATCAGGATTATCACGAGCTTGTCGAGCTGATGAAAAAAAGCGATCACGGCTATGACTTTGATCTGGTGGAAAAGGCTTATAGATTTGCCGAGGAAAAACACGGCGATCAGCGCCGCGCGTCAGGCATTCCCTATATCCTTCATCCAACCTCTGTAGCCTGCATACTTGCAGAGCTTGGCATGGATTCAGAATCAATTGCCGCAGCACTGCTGCACGATGTTGTTGAGGATACGCCTGTAACGCTTGACGAGATAATATCGCTTTTTGGTCACGAGATCGCAGGGCTGATAGACGGAGTTACAAAGCTTGGCAAAATTCCCTATTCCTCACGAGAGGAGCAGCAGGCTGAAAATATCCGCAAGATGCTTATTGCTATGTCAAACGATATCCGTGTCATCATCATCAAGCTTGCCGACAGACTTCACAATATGCGCACGCTTGAATGCATGAAGGAGCAGCACCGCCGCGATAAGGCTCTGGAGGTAATGGAGGTCTATGCGCCGATCGCTCACCGCCTTGGTATCAGAGCCATCAAGGAAGAGCTGGAAGACCTTTCGATACGTTATCTTGATCCCGTAGGCTACGCTGAAATAGAACGTCAGCTTGAAAAAAAGAGCAAGGACAGAATAAATTTCGTTGCAGAAATAAAGCAGAATCTGTACGAGCGTCTTAAAGGCGAGATAAACAATGTTTACATTTCGGGCAGAGTAAAGAGTATTCACGGTATCTACAAAAAAACCTTCGTCAAGGGAAAGACGATGGATCAGATATTCGATATTTTTGCTGTCAGGGTAATAGTTGATTCTGTTGCAGACTGTTACAACGTGCTTGGTATCGTACACGATATGTACAAGCCGCTGCCTAACCGTTTCAAGGACTACATCTCTACGCCAAAGCCGAATATGTATCAGTCTTTGCATACTACGGTCATCGGAAAAGAGGGCGTACCCTTTGAGATACAGATAAGGACATGGGAGATGCATTATACTGCCGAATATGGTATCGCTGCCCACTGGAAGTATAAGGAAGGCATAACCAAAAAGGATTCACTTGACGAGCGTCTTGCATGGATACGAAAAATGCTTGAAAATCAGAGCGATAACGATTCTACCGATATCGTGCGCACTATAAAGATGGATCTTGTGCCGGAGGAAGTGTTCATCTTCACGCCAAAGGGAGACGTTATCAGCCTGCCTGCCGGAGCCACGGTCATTGATGTTGCCTATGCGATACACTCAGGCGTCGGTAACCGCATGATAGGCGCTAAGGTGGATAAAAGAATAGTTCCTATTGATTACAAAGTAAAAACCGGCGAGATCGTTGAGATAATCACCTCAAAGGAAGAGGGCGGCCCCAAGCGTGACTGGCTGAATATAGTCAAGACAAGTGAAGCAAGGAGCAAGATCAGGCTTTGGTTCAAGCGTGAAAAACGTGACGAAAATATAGTTGAGGGCAGAAATCAGCTTGAGACCGAATTCAAACGGCTGAATATCCATGTTCCCGAGAAGGAGCTTGAAGAATTTCTTGCCGACACGATGCGCCGTCAGAACTGCAATTCGATAGAGGATTTTTATGCATCTATCGGTTACGGCGGCATTCAGCTCTGGCGCATACTTCCTAAGCTCAAAGAGGAGTATATCAAGCGTTATTCCGAAGCCGAGCCGGCGCCTGTTGTTATTACCGAGCCTACCCGCAAGAAGATAAGCGGCGGTGTTCATATTGAAGGGATAGACGATTGTCTTGTAAAGTACTCACGCTGCTGCAATCCGCTCCCCGGAGACGAGATCATCGGATTTATCACAAGGGGTTACGGTGTGTCGATCCATAAGCGCACCTGCAGTAACGTGCCGAGGAATATTGAAGAGGCCGATGAACCTGAGCGCTGGGTGAAGGCTGAGTGGGCTGACCGCATATCGAATGAAACATTCCAGTCCACCCTGCAGATAACTGCTACTGACCGCACAGGCCTGCTTGCTGACATCACAAATCAGCTTTCGGCTATGCATTTGTTTATACACGCTCTGAATTCACGCGAAGCAAGAAACGGCATGGCTGTTGTAGAGGTAACTATCACGGTCAACGGCATAAACCACCTTAAAATGGTCATAAGCCGTCTTAGCGGCATAAACGGCATTGTTTCCATCGGCCGTGCCTGAGCGCCGAATCGGGAGCGGCAGCTTGCCGCCCGTAGAAGTAGGTGCATAAGCGGTCTTTTGCCAAAACTTTTTTACAGACGCTGATTTACTTTCCGCGGCGGCATTGACTAAGGTATGTGTTGGACATTATTTAACACAAGCTGATGTACTATCCGCGGAGATCAATTTTCAAAATTCAGCGGTTTTGGGAAGGGGGTTCGGGGGAGAACCCTTTTTCCGCCGGAAAAGGGTTTCCCCCGTGTGACTTGTCGGCCTTGACTAAAGTATGTGTTGGACAACGGCACCGGCTGCTCGCCGGTTAGTGAGGATTTAAGAAATATGAAAGCAGTTATTCAGTTGGTGGCAGAGTGCTCTGTTACCGTAGATGAAAAAATAACCGGACAGATAAACAGGGGCTTTCTCATACTGCTTGGTGTCGAAAACGGCGATACCGAAAAGCAGGCGGAAAAGCTCAGTGCCAAAATATCCGGTCTGAGAGTTTTTAAAGATAATGATGATAACATGAACCTGTCGCTTTCGGATATAGGCGGCAGTGTGCTCGTTGTGTCGAATTTTACCCTCTGCGGTAATTGCCGAAAGGGCAGAAGGCCGAGCTTTGAGGCTGCCGCCCGTCCGGAAACTGCCGAGCCGCTTTATGAGTATTTCTGCGAATGCATGAAGAAAAACGGTATCTCTCAGGTGGAAAAGGGTATTTTCGGGGCTGATATGAAGGTAAGGCTTCTGAATGACGGCCCTGTAACACTTATTATCGACACGAAGGATCTTGCATAGCACTGTAAAAGCAAATGGCTTAACAGCGCAGAAAACAGGAAAGGAAGGAAATATATGCTTAAAGTAAAATGCTTTCCGCTTGGAGAGCTTATGGCAAACTGCTTTTTTGTTGCAGATGAGGAGGGCAAAGTATCATTTGTTGTTGACCCAGGCGACAGATCAGCTCAGTTAGAGGAATGTATCGACCGTTTCGGTGCAAAAAAGCTGAAGTATATTCTCCTTACTCACGGACATTTTGACCATATTGCAGGGGTCGCTTCGCTGAAGCGTGAATACCCTGACGCAAAAATAGTTATAGGCGAAGGCGATAAAAATTTCACATCGCATGACGATCTCAATCTTGCATGGCATTTTGGCCTGAGCTGTCAATCCTTCAAGGTGGATATGACCGTAAACGAGGGTGACGAGCTTCCGTTCGGTGACAGCAGCATCAAAGTGATCTCCACTCCCGGACATACAAAGGGCGGAGTGTGCTACATTACAGGCGGCTGCATATTTACCGGAGATACCCTCATAAGCGGTACAACAGGCCGCACAGATTTCCCGACAGGCAGCCTGCATGATATGTATAATTCTATGTCAAGGCTTGCGTCCATCAAAGAAAACCTGACTGTTTACTGCGGCCACGGACAAAGCTCTACAATGGATATCGAGCGCCGGTACAATACTTATATAAGGAAATTCCTGCCATGACAATATACATCAACAATGAATTTCATTATGAAACCGAAAATCTTGTCCGCTTGTTTTTTCCAAATGATAAAATAAGCGTTATAAATGAGCTGCCGGACGAAAAACCGCTGCCCCTGGTGACTGCGCTTACCTATGAAAATGACGGCGCGGTTCAGGTTTATGTGTCGGTCGAAACAGACGGCTTTTTTGATGAAGCAAGGAGCAGTGTAGAAGCATCCGAGGATATTTCCAAGGACACGGAACGTGCAATAGCTGTCTGCCTTTATGATATTTTTGTAAAGCTTACGGGCAAAAAGCAGCCTTGGGGAATACTTACCGGTGTAAGGCCGATAAAGCTTTTTCGCAGGCTGACAGAAAAGTACGGCGAGGCTCACGCAAAACATTACTTTACCGACAAGCTGCTGGTTTCTGAGGAAAAGACAGCTCTCAGCGCAGTTACCGAAAAGCATGAGAAAAAAATACTCTCACTCAGCAAGCCGCGCTCATTCAGTCTTTATGTATCAATACCGTTCTGCCCGTCAAGATGCTCCTACTGTTCGTTTGTATCGCAGTCTGTTGAGAGCGCCAAAAAGCTGATAGATCCGTATTTCGAGCTGCTTTTAAAGGAGATAGAGGCTGCTGCTCAGATAGCAGTGGACTGTGAGCTCACACTTGAAAGCGTATATGTAGGCGGCGGCACGCCTACGACACTGGATGCATCGCAGCTTTCACGGCTGATCGAAGCTCTGAGGAGTAATTTTGACATGAGCACCTGCCGTGAATTTACCATTGAAGCAGGCAGGCCGGATACCATAGACAGAGAAAAGCTGATGGCTATCAAAAACGGCGGCGCAGACCGTATCAGCATCAATCCGCAGACGCTCAATGACGATGTGCTCAGAGTCATAGGCAGGCGGCATTCGGCACAGCAGACCCTTGATGCATTTGCTCTTGCCCGTGAGATCGGCTTCGGGCACATAAATATGGATCTTATCGCAGGCTTGCCGACTGATAATATAGAGAGCTTTACGGCTACGCTTGACAAAATATGCCTGCTTTCTCCGGAAAGTGTCACGGTTCATACGCTTGCAATGAAGCGTTCCTCACATCTTACCCTGCAAGGTAAAGAGCTTGACACCGCAAAAGAGTCTCCTGCGGCGGCTATGCTGCGCTATTGTGAGGAAAAACTTGCAGAAGAAGGATATCATCCCTATTATCTTTACCGGCAGACACGCATGGAGGGCAACCTTGAAAATGTCGGATGGGCTAAAGACGGCTTTGACGGTATATATAACGTGTTTGTTATGGATGAAACACATACTATACTCGGAGTTGGTGCAGGAGCCGTTACCAAGCTGAAAAAACCTGCTTCTGAGCAGCTGGAACGAATATTCAACTACAAATACCCGTATGAATATATAAACGGCTTTGACGAGCTGTTGAGAAGAAAAGAAAGGGTGAGGGCATTCTATGCTGAACTGGCTGAATACATATCGCAGATATGCCTGTGATATTGACCGCATCAACGCTGAAGCGAGGAACAATCCGGAGGATCTTATCATTACGGTGGAAAAATTATTTCACAACGATATACAGCTCATCACAGACAGGATACTGAGTATTCCTGTCAGGCACCATATTATTTTTCTTTCTGGTCCGTCAAGCAGCGGAAAGACAACGACAGGCAAAAAGTTAGAAGAGGCTTTTCAGAAGAAGGGCTGTCATACGATAATGGTATCAATGGATGACTTCTACCTCGGAAAGGAATTTATCCGCAAGCTGCCCGATGGCAAGTACGACTTTGAATCGCTTGACGCGCTTGACATCCCGCTTATGAAGAAGTGCGTACAGCTGATGGCTACTACAGGCGAGTGCGAGATACCTGTATATGATTTTTCCAACAGCAGGCGCAGCGGAAAAACAAGGCGGCTTGAACTGAGGGATGATTCGGTCGTTATCATCGAGGGTATCCATGCGCTCAATCCTATATTTGACGATGCAATACCCCGTCAGTATGTCAGCAAGGTCTATGTTGCCGTCAAGCAGGGCGTCAAGAGCAATGAAGATTATGTACTGACAAACAGGGATGTTCGTCTGGTGCGCCGTATCGTCAGGGATAATTCCTTCCGCGGAACTTCTCCGCAGAAACTTATAGAGATGTGGTCTGACGTTGTTGACGGCGAGCAGAAAAATATCCGTCCGTACAGGTATAACAGCGATTTTACGCTTAATACTATCCACATATACGAACCGTGCATACTCAGGAATTATGCGCTTGATCTTCTTGAAAAGGTCGATCCTGCGTCCGAAGCGGGCATGACAGCGAATAGGCTCAGTGCCTCACTCAGAAGGTTTGAAAGCATTGACAGTGCTCTTGTGCCGGAAAATTCCCTGATGCGTGAGTTTATAGGCGGAGGGATATACGATTATTCCGGACGTTTGTAAGAAGCCGTGATATCCATAGAAAAAATAATGTATGTTACACGAATTTCAGGAAATAATCAACTTAAAAGTATTGAAGAATCATCGCAATGATGGTATAATGTTGTAGAATAAAATGACTTTTACAGGAGGAAACAACTATGAGCATAATGGAAGACGTTTTCCTTAACGCCAAAACGGCAGTTGATACTGTCGGCAAAAAGGCAGGCAATGTCATCGACAAGTCAAAGCTCAGACTTGCCGCTCTTGATATCAGGACAGAGCTTTCAAAGAAGTACCGTATTCTCGGACGTGTATGCTATGAAGCTCAGACGACCGGCAAGAACTATGACAAAAACATTGAAAAGCTTGTTGCGTCTATCACCGATCTTAACAACGAGCTTGCAAAGGTCAACGAGATGATCGCAAGGGCAGAAAATAAGATCAAGTGTGCTGAGTGCGGCACCTATAATAATAATGGTGCTGTTTTCTGCAGCAAGTGCGGCACAAAGTTAGAGCAGGCTGCGTCTGACGATTATTCTCAGGACGAGCTGCTTGATTTTGCTGAGGAGATCATGGACGAGGACTTATGATCTGAACTTCTTGTGCAGCCTGTTTTATGCACCGTATAAGAATATTATGCGGTGCATATTATTTCCGGCAGGCAGCCGGGGTGTTCTGCACTTTGCGCGGAGTGTCAGCGGTGTCTTCATGTGAAGGCTTCAAAGACGCAGCGCCTGTGCAGCAGGTTTTCAGAGGTTCGCTTATTATATGGAACTTTACCGGCTTTTTGCCGGCAGGAAGGGAAGTGTTTCGGTGGGGAAAACTAAGGCAGGCAGAAAATCACAGTCATTTCTCAAGGGCGCAATGGTGCTCGGCTCAAGTATGATAATAGTCAAGATCATGGGTATGGTCTATAAGATACTTCTCTCGAACCAGTACGGAGGAGTAGGAACGGGACTTTTCAATTCTGCTTATGCACTCTACAATCCGCTTTTCATGCTCTCCACAGCAGGATTTCCGATAGCTATTTCAAGAATGGTCTCGGAGAGCGTTACCAAGAAACGATTCAGGGATGTAAAGCAGATACATAGAATTTCCGTTCCTATATTTGTTATTGCAGGCTGTATATGCTTTCTGATAATGATACTGGGCGGATTTATCTATGTAAAGCTCATCCATGCCGACAATGCGATATTCGCTTTGCTTTGCTTGTCGCCTACGATTTTCTTCGGGTGTCTCATGTCTATCTACAGGGGCTACTTTGAAGGAATGAGGAACATGGTGCCGACAGCGGTTTCTGAGATAATAGAGGCCGCCTGCAAGCTGTTTCTCGGATTTACGGCGTCATATATCGTTACAAAGCTCGGCATGAGCAAATATGAAGCGACCGGTTACGTTTTCGGCACAAAATGCGCAAACGTGATAGAAGCTGAGTCGGTCATTATCCCGATAGCGATAGGTGCTGCGATCACGGGCATTTCGCTCGGCTCGCTTTTCGGATTCCTGTTTTTGTATATCAGATATAAATGCGGAGGCGACGGCATTTCAAGAGAAGAGCTTCTCAGTTCACCGCGTCCAAGACCCGGAAATGTTACTCTCAGGATAATGGTGCGCACGGCTATACCTATCGGTCTGGGTTCTATTATTATGAGCCTTGCCGATATGGTCGATTCAATGCTTGTCAACATCAGGATAGATCATATCATGCAGACAAATCCCGATGCACTGCTTAATGTTTACGGTTCTCTTATACCCGACAATATTCTTAACAACGGCGAAACGCATACCTTCCTGTACGGCTGCTACGGCATCGCGCTTACGCTTATGATGCTTGTTACTGCAGTCACTCAGGTTTTCGGTACTACTGCGCTGCCGTCTGTTACTGCGGCATGGACGAGCGGCAACAAGGAACAGCTCAAAAAAAGCATGGAGACCGTAATGCGCGTTACTACGCTTGTCACCATACCTTCCGGTATAGGAATGTCTGTGCTTGCAGAACCGCTGCTGTCGCTTATCTATCACGGCAGCTCTGTTGCGGATGAGGTCGATATCGGTTCAAGGGTGCTTGTGGTAATGGGCATTTCGGTAATATTCATAGCGACAAGTACGCCGCTTTGCAGTATGCTTCAGGCTGTGGGCAGAATGGATGTTCCGCTGAAGCTTTTCACCATCGGAATGTGCATCAAGATACTTGTCAACTATATTCTTGTGGGCATCCCCGAAATAAACATTCAGGGCGCCAATATCGGTTCGATAGTATGCTACGGATTTGTTACGGTAATGGCTCTGTTTATGCTGTGCCGTCAGACAAAGGTAGTGCCCGATTTTGTTTCTATATTCATCAAGCCGCTTCTGGCAGGTCTTGTGTGCGGTGCTGCTGCATTTTTCTCGGAAATATTATACGATATTTTCTTCAAGCAGACTATCGCAACTATGCTTTCTATCGTTACGGCAATTGTAGCATATATAATTGCGCTGTTTGTATTCAGGGCTATCAAGCGTGAGGATATAATGCAGATGCCAAAAGGAAATAAAATTCTAAAACTACTTGAAAAACGTAAGCTTATAAGGTAAAATAGATAACGCACGGTAAAAATAACTTAGGGGGATATTTCTTGTGGATTTTTCATTCAAAGAGCGTTACGGCGTATATGACCTTGTGGATATAGTAAAGAAGCTCAGGGCACCAGAGGGCTGTCCGTGGGACAAGGTGCAGACACACGAAACACTTCGCAAGGACTTTATCGAGGAGGTCTACGAGGCTGTTGAGGCTATTGATGAAAAAAGCAGGGAGCATCTCCGTGAGGAGCTTGGTGACGTGCTTTTGCAGGTCGTTTTCCACTGCGTACTCGAAACAGAGCAGGGAAGCTTTGATATAGACGATGTAGCAGATGAGGTCTGCAAAAAGATGATATTCAGACATCCTCACGTTTTTGGCAGCGTTACTGCTGAAACTCCTGAGGAGGTACTGAAAAACTGGGATCAGATAAAAATGCAGTCCAAGTCCCAGAGCCTTGCAAGCGAAGCAATGGACAGCGTTTCAAAGGCACTGCCGGCACTTATGAGGAGCGAAAAGCTCTGGAAGAAGGCTGAAAGAGGCGGTCTTGCCCCCAAGCCTGCAAAGGATGCCTTCGATGAAACTCAGGAAAAGCTCGATGAGCTCAGGGAGCTTATTGCTGCTGATGACCGGGATGCTTACCAGAAGAAGCTCGGAGAACTGCTGTTTTCCGTTGTCGGTATGTCAAGGTGCATGAAAGCGGACTGCGAAAGATCGCTGTATGATGCCTGTGATAATTTTATTGAGCGGTTCAGAAGCCTTGAGGCCTCTGCTGCTGAGAAGGGCATTGAGATACAGAAATTAAATTCCGAAGAGGTCGCAGATCTCTGGAATGATATTTCAACACATTAAAAACACGGAGGAAAAGCAAATGAACAAGACAGAACTTATCGCTGAGGTAGCTGAAAGAGCTCAGATCTCAAAGAAGGACGCCGAGAAGGCAGTCACAGCAATGATCGACACTATCGTCGAGAATGTTGCACAGGGCAATGAGATCCGCATAGTTGGTTTCGGTACCTTTGAGCGTCACGAGAGAGGCGAGAGAAAGGGAGTTAATCCTCAGACAAAGGAGACTATCAATATCCCTGCTTCAAAGGTTCCTGCATTCAAGGCAGGCAAGGCATTCAAGGATGCTGTCGATAAGTAATAACTGATTCAGGGAAGCCGATTGTATGATCGGCTTCTTTTGGTATACGGGAATGCAAAGGTGAGATCAATGAGACTTGACAAATATCTTAAAGTATCGAGACTGATAAAAAGAAGGACTGTAGCCAATGAAGCCTGTGACGCAGGAAGAGTAACAGTCAACGGCAAGCCGGCAAGAGCTTCCTATGAGGTAAAGGCCGGAGACGTACTGGAGATAAGCCTTGGGGCGCACCCGATAAAGGCTGAGGTAGTGAGCATAAACGAATACGCCAAAAAGGACGAAGCGACTCTTATGTATAAGATCATAAATGAATGAGCGCATATTTTCTGCTCCCGATGAATATTAATTTATATAATCAAAATCGGGAGGCGGATGGTATGCCGATGGATGACAAAGTAAGTACGCTGAGAAAAAAGCACGGGATGATACTTGAAGACAGAAAGACTCTCACTCTTACGGGCGTAAAGGATGTTTCAGGCTTTGATGAGCAGAAGGTAACTCTTGTTACAGAGCTTGGTGAACTGAGTATCAAGGGCAGTGAGCTGAGAATAAACGATTTCAGCAATGATTCGGGAGAGCTTAGCCTTGAAGGAAATATAGATTCTCTCACCTATGCCGAAGCAAAGCAGGCTCAGGGTGGGTTCTTTTCAAAAATTTTCAGGTAGGGTGATCTTGCTTGGAACTGACGCTATATGAACAGACCGGCCTGTTTCTCTGGTCGTTCGTGCTTGGCGCGATACTTGCAGCAATATATACAATTATGGCAGTGCTCAGGACTTTATCTCCTCCGGGGAAATGGCTGCTTTTCTTTACAGATGTTTTGTTTGTGCTTGCGGCGGCGTTTCTTAATTTTCTGTTCGCATTGTCAGGCACCGGCGGGATGATACGGGCATACTCAGTCTTTGCACAGCTTGCAGCGTTCTGTGTGCTGTATTTTACTGTTGGCAGGCTCATAAAGAAAAGCTCATTTGTGATAAGCAGCCTGCTGCATAAGGCTTTTCATCGAGCAGTGTCTCCGGTGGTATATATCGGACGCAGAATGTTTGATTTTATTCAGAAAAAATGTAAAATACTGCTAAAAAAATTCAAAAAGAACAAAATTTCACTTGAAAAATAAACGGTGATTGTAGTATAATAATAAAGAACTGTTCAAAAATTATTTTTCGTTTCTGCTTGTCTGATTTGCCATGTGTTGGTATTACTGCAAAAATTTGCCTTGCCCGGAACAAATCATACTGCGCATGAATCGGAAGCTGATTTCTTCACAGTTCCTGAGTGTCAATTCCGTGTCGGGCTTTGATGAAGGGGGGAGAAGCATGGCGAAAAAACACAGCATTAAGGACAAATCAAACAAGCCTGTAAAGACCCAAAAATCGGGCAAAAAGGTTTTCTGGCTGATCTATGTTGCAGCTGTTGCTGTAGTTTTGTATATTGCCGTGTATGTTGTAGACCAGCATCAGAAAATACAGGTCTCTAAGGATCAGCTCTCCGAACTGAACAATTCTATCTCGCTTCAGAAGATCAGGCTTAATGAGCTGAAGAGCGTTGCAGATGCGGCGGAGAAAAACGATTATGATTCCTTTGCAGGTTATATCGAGAGGATCGCAAGAGAGCAAATGGACTATGTAAAAAGCGGTGAGGTTGTTTATATTAACATTGCCGGAGATTGAGAGGAGAAAACTGTTAAGCTATGAGTCTTGAGGTAGGAATGATCGTAGAAGGTAAGGTTACCGGAATCACAAAATTTGGTGCATTCGTAGAGCTTGAACCGGGCAAGACCGGAATGGTTCACATTTCAGAGGTGGCTGCGACCTTTGTCAATGACATCAAAGAGCATCTAAAGGAAGGTCAGACTGTTAAGGTAAAAATTCTCAGTATCGGAGAGGACGGAAAGATCAGTCTTTCTATCAAGAAAGCTTTGCCTCAGCAGAGCGGCAGTTCTCACAGACCGTACAGAGGAGGTTCACCCGCAGCGCAGCAAAGGCCGCACAGTCCGAGCAGCTATGAGTGGCAGCCCCCAAGACAGCCTGAATCAACAAGCTTTGAGGATATGCTTTCGAGGTTCAAGCAGACAAGCGATGAGAAGATCTCTAATCTGAAGAGAGCCAACGAGTCAAGACGCGGTTCTTCCAGACGCGGCGGGAACTCACCGAAATAACATATAACCCACAGAGTCGCTTTGCGGCTCTTTTTTTGTGAAGAGAGGGAGCAGGGAACCTATGATAATAATAAATGCAAACATACATACATTCGAGAACGATGCAGAGTATGCTGACGGCTACATAAAGATAAGCGCAGGCAGGTTTGATGCCTGCGGAGATATGAATGATCCTCAGCTTGAAGCGCTGCTGAAAAACGACAGTGAAATAATAGATGCCGAGGGCGCAAATGTATATCCGGGCTTTATTGATGCCCACACTCACCTTGGAATGTTCGGGGATTCCCTGACCTTTGAGGGAGATGACGGCAACGAGGACACCGATCCGGTGTTTCCGCAGCTCAGGGCGATAGACGCTGTTGACCCGCAGGACGGATATTTCCGTGAGGCGCTTAATGCAGGCATTACCTCGGTGATAACAGGTCCGGGCAGTGCAGACCCTTTAGCAGGGCAGCTTGCGGCTATAAAGACTTACGGCAGAAGAATAGACAAAATGATCATCAAGGCTCCTGCCGGTATAAAGTTTGCACTTGGAGAGAACCCTAAGTCTACCTATAACGATAAGGATCAGACGCCGGTGACACGTATGGCTACAGCGGCTCTCATACGCGAGGCTCTTGCGAAGGGCAGAAAGTATTACAATGACAAAATGAGGTATGAGGCTGATAAGGAAAACTATGATGAGCCGGAATATGATATTAAGTATGAATCGCTTTTGCCGCTTTTCAGCAGGGAGATACCGGCACATTTTCATGTTCACAGAAGTGATGATATATTTACGGCTATACGCATCGCAAATGAATTCGGTATTGATTACGTCCTTGTTCATGCGACCGATGCTTACCGCTTTTGTGATGAGCTTCTGGAGGAAAAGCTCAGGGGTATACTTTCAGGACCTATACTTACAGACCGCAGCAAGCCCGAACTGAAAAATCAGAGTCCCGAAGCTCCCGGTATTCTTTCAAAAAGCGGCATCCCCACTGCAATAATAACCGATCATCCCGAAACGCCGATACAGTACCTTACTGTATGCGCTGCTGTTGCTGTCCGCAGCGGTATGGATCACCGTGAAGCGCTTAAAGCTCTTACGATCTACCCCGCGCAGATCTGCGGCATAGACGACCGCGTAGGCTCGATCAAGCCCGGCAAGGATGCCGATCTTGTTTTTTACAAGGGCGACCCCCTTGATTATTTGCAGCTTCCTTGCATGGTGATAGCAGGCGGCAGGGTAATTAATGATTAAAATGCTGTTTTGTGATAATGTATAAATTTCATTGAGAATATTTTTAATATATTTTTGAAAAAACAATTGAAAATTTTGTTTATTGTGTTATAATATAGTTGAACCTGATACAGATTCCTGCAAGGATCTGGTGGAGGGAACGAAAAAACCTTAAGGAGGTTCGGCTTATGAAATACAACATTGTAGGAAGAAAGGTAAATCTTAGGGATAACTTCAAAGAGCGTGTGTACAAGAAGCTTGGCAAGTTTGAAAAGATCTATTCGGAAGACGCTGATGCTACTGTTACCGTTACACTTGAGAAGAACAGACAGACCGTTGAGGTTACTATCCGTGATGGCTCAATGGTATATCGTGCCGAGAGCACAGCACTTGAAATGAATGATGCACTTGATGCAGTTGTTGATATTCTTGGAGGACAGATCCGCAAGAACAAGACTAAGCTCAGCAAGAAGATGAAGGCTGAGTCGCTTGAGCAGTATTTTGTAGAGTATAACGAGCCTGTTGACGATGCTATGAACGATGACGATTACAGCGTTGTACGTACAAAGACTATATCGCTCAAGCCCCTGAGCGTAGAGGAAGCTATCCTTCAGATGAATATGGTCGGTCACGAGTTCTTTATGTTCCTGAATAGCTCAACAAATGCCATAAATGTTGTTTATAAGCGTAAGAACAACACTTACGGACTTCTTGAGGCTGCCGAATAAGCGCAATGGTCAGCAATAGCCGACCTGATATAAATAATTACAGACACGGTATCCTGTAAAGTCTGCCGTGTCTGTTTTTTATAATAAACGTGTGAAGTTTTTTGATTATTTTAATTCTTCAAGTGCGCTTTTTACAATGTCTTTTTTACCGATCACTGCCGCAAGGACGACAGAATAAAGCCTTTCGGGATTTTTGTGGAAATTCCGCTTGACTGCGTTTGCCTCTCTTATGTCCGGAACAAACATGGTCAGCGACATAAGGTCTCTTATTCCATCGGTTATGCGCAGATTGATATTATAGCCGCCGCCCTCGGCTCTGCTTATCGTTACCGGATTTTCATGCTCGGTTTTTCTTTTTTTCAGCAGGGTCGCAGTTGCAGATGAGGCTCTTTGCCTGAGCATCAGCGAAAGCGAGGAATTGAGCTGACTGGCTATCAGCCTGCCGTTTTTGGTGATCGTGAGGTTTCTTTGTGCTTCGTCCGAGTATTCTATATTTTTATTCTTTATCAGCTCGGAAACAGCGCTTGTCGCTTCAAAATAATTCGCAAAGCCGTTTTCCTGTATCAGTTCCATCAGGTCGTCCTTAGAAAAAGGCTTGCCCACATAATCGAGTATATAGCATATCAGAATGCCTATCTCTGAGCGGCTCCTCAGACCGCCCGGCGCTACACCTTCTGTAAATGCATCGTATTCCATGTTTTTCCCTCCCGACTAATACTTGTATATCAATTATATCATAAAATACCAAAAAACAAAAGACGTTTGCTACAAAAAATAATTGCATTTATCTTTATTTTATATTAAAATGAAACTATAAAACAATGGGATAAGAAAATATTCCCGGACAGGAGCGTAAAAGAATGTACAAGAATTATATTTTCGATCTTTACGGTACCCTTGTGGACATCAGAACAAACGAATACAAGCGCAGTCTTTGGGAAAATATGGCAAAGATCTATTCGATGCACGGCGCATATTATAAGCCGAAAGAACTCAACAAGGCATTTCAGGCATATCTTGATGAACAGGTAGATGCAGTGCCGAAGGATAAATATACTACCAACCCTGAACCGCAGATCGAATATGTTTTTCAGCGGCTTTTTACAGAAA
Source organism: uncultured Ruminococcus sp. (assembly GCA_902802105.1). Classification (GTDB taxonomy): domain Bacteria; phylum Bacillota; class Clostridia; order Oscillospirales; family Acutalibacteraceae; genus UBA1213. The sequence goes on along the minus strand of CADCKR010000007.1, from coordinate 19,973 downwards.
AGGGCGTACCATGCAGCATGGAGCTTGCCTGCGTAACAGGCAAGACCTTCCGCGCGCTTTCACTGAATCATATCAGGCTCTACAAGGGAGTAAAGGAGCTGTTTGAGGCTATACGTTCACACGGCGGCAAGGCTTATCTGCTCTCGAATGCTCAGAGGATATTCACAGAGCCGGAGATAAGGATGCTTGGCATTTATGATGAATTTGAGGATGTTATGATATCCTCTGATGAGGGCTGTGCAAAGCCTGATATAATGTTTTATAATAAGATACTGCAAAAGCACGGGCTTGACCCTAAGGAATCCATAATGATCGGCAACGATTATATTACCGACATAAAAGGCTCATACGAAGCCGGTCTGGATTCTATATATATTCATACGGAAATCTCCCCTGAGATAAAGGGTGAAGTTCTTGCGAAGTATAAAATAATGAGCGGCGATGTTTTTGAGCTTATTGAAACTCTTTTCCCTGACATGAAGAAATAATGCTGCACTACAGCACCCCACAGTTTATCTATGGGGTGCTGTGATTCGTGCTGAGTGTGATTTGCCGGACAAAATTGTTTCTGTGTTTGCTCACAGGGCAGGTGATCCACAAAGTGAGAAATCTTAGAGATCTCAAAGACTAAAGGATATTATAGTACTAAAATTCAACAAACAAGGTACAATAATACTAACTGCTTTGTATGAATGTATGATAGAATATATGTTAATATGTTATTATAGGTGCAGGACGGATAAAGCACCAAGAAGGGATGTTAGCTGTGAGGATCATAATTGTCGGCTGCGGAAAAATTGGCGAAAACATACTTGCAGACCTTACAAATGAGGATCATAATGTTATCGCTATTGATAATGACCCGGATGTAATTTCAAATATCGGTAACATTTATGATGTAATGACAGTATGCGGAAGCGGAACAGACCGCAGTGTTCTTAAAGAAGCAAGAGTGCATTCGGCTGAAATGTTCATTGCCTGCACCTCATCGGACGAGGTGAATATGCTCAGCTGCTTTATTGCCCGCAAAATGGGCGCACAGAATACTATCGCGCGTATACGCAATCCGGAGTACAACCTTGATAATCTCGGCTTCCTGAAGGAACAGCTCGACCTTTCTCTTGCGATCAACCCCGAGATGCTTGCCGCAAAAGAAATGTTCAATGTGCTGAAGCTTCCTTCAGCTGTAAAGATACAGACCTTTTCAGCAAGAAATTTCGAGATCATTGAGCTTATTATGAGAGAAGGCTCTCCTTTTACGGGCGTAAAGCTCATGGATCTGCGAAATAAATACAAGGCAAAATTCCTTATCTGCGTAGTAAGCAGGGGAGATAAGGTATATATTCCCGACGGTAACTTTATTTTGCAGCCGGGCGATAAGGTCGGCCTTACAGCTGAGCCTGCCGAGATACAGAAGCTTATGAAGGCTGCCGGTATTGATAAAAAACACGCAAAGAATATACTCATTCTTGGCGGCGGGCGCATTGCCTTCTATCTTTCAAAAATGCTCACGGCTGCCGGAATGGGCGTTAAGATAATCGAAATAGACGAAGAAAAGTGCAATCAGCTTTCGCAGCAGCTGCCGAAGGCCGTAATTATCAACGGCAACGGCGCACAGCAGGAGCTTCTTCTTGAAGAGGGACTTAATTCCGTAGATGCTTTCGTAACACTCACAGGCATGGATGAGGAAAATATACTTATATCTATTTTCGCTGCAAACCATAATGTTCCTACTGTCATCACAAAAGTAAACCATAATACGCTTGCTTCACTTGCAACAAAGTTAGGTCTTGACCGTGTTATCTCACCCAAGGAGATAATGTCGGACGTGCTTGTACAGTATGCAAGGGCATTGGAGAACACAAAGGGCAGTAATGTTGAAACGCTTTACAATATAATGGACGATAAAGCCGTTGTTCTTGAATTCAATGTAAGCTCTGAATTTAACTGTACAGGCATACCGATAAAAGACCTCAGGCTCAAACCCGGTATACTCATAGCGGGAATTATCCGCCACAGAATGGCTATTATCCCTACCGGTACAGACTACATACAGGAAAAGGATAAGGTGATTATCCTTACCGAAAACAGACGGCTCAACGATCTTAACGATATACTAAAGTGAAGAAAGGTGCAAAAAAATGAACCGCAGAATGATATTTTATATGGTGGGCAAGATCATAATGCTTGAAGCGGCACTTCTTATGATACCGCTTATAGTCTCTCTTTGCTACCATGAGATGAATTGCGTGAATGCATTTTCTGTCACGATAATTATTTCTACTATTGTAGGCTTTTTAATGGCTATCCTTATGAAGCCCGAAAGCAAGGTGATATATGCACGTGAAGGCTTTATTATAGTGACCTTTGCGTGGATATTCCTTTCTGTATTGGGATGCCTGCCGTTCATTATCAGCGGAGAGATACCCGATTTTTTTGATGCCTTCTTTGAAACTGTCAGCGGCCTTACAACGACCGGCGCATCCATCCTGAGAGATGTTGAAGCCATGAGCCGCGGACTGCTGTTCTGGAGAAGCTTTACCCATTGGCTGGGCGGTATGGGAGTGCTTGTGCTGATAATGGCTATACTCCCGTCGGATTCAGGCAGAGCAATACACATCATGCGCGCAGAGATGGCAGGTCCTGTTGTGGGCAAGCTTGTTCCTAAGATAAAGGATACCGCCAAGATCCTTTATGTTATATATTTTGTTCTTACGCTTGTGGAGTTTATTATTCTCTGCATAGGCGGAATGCCGGTCTTTGACAGTGCCGTTCATGCTCTCGGTACTGCCGGTACAGGCGGATTCGGCATAAAGGCTGATTCTATCGGCGGCTACAGTCCTTTTTTGCAGTGGGTCATTACAATATTCATGGTTATATTCGGTATCAACTTCAATCTGTTCTATCTGCTGATACTCAGGAAGTTCAAGCCCTTTTTTACAAACAGAGAGCTGTGGTTCTATATGGGTATAATGCTTGCCGCAGCAGGCGTTATCACATACAGCATCTACCCGATATACAATAATTTTTCGGATTCTGTCAGACATTCCTGTTTTCAGGTGGCGTCCATTGTTTCTACAACCGGCTATTCCACTGCGGATTTCAACCTATGGCCGGATCTTGCAAAGGGAGTTATATTCATTCTTATGTTCCTTGGCGGCTGTGCGGGCTCAACAGCAGGCGGCTTGAAAATATCAAGGGTAATAATCATGCTGAAATCTATTATCCGCGATATACGTCACCTTCTGCACCCGCGTTCAGTAGAAGCAGTCAAGTTTGAGGGCAAGCCGCTTGAACCTGCTGTTATGAACAGCGTTACTACTTATTTTGCACTTTATATTGTGCTTATCGCATCCACATTTTTTCTCCTGTGCTTTGAGCCGGCGTTTGATCTTCAATCCAACCTCACAGCCTCTATCTCCTGCTGTAATAACGTAGGACCGGGCTTCGGACTTGTCGGCCCGATGGAGGGCTACGGGGGCTACTCATGGTTCTCAAAGTTCATACTTACTTTTGCAATGCTTTTCGGCAGACTTGAGATATACCCGATACTCCTTTCTCTCTATCCGAGAACATGGACAAAGAAATGATCATATCGAAAAGGAAAGATCAGATGAATAAGCTTACTGATATCAATTACATAAAGAGCGTCCTTTCAAAACACGGCTTTACGTTTTCCAAGGCATTAGGGCAGAATTTCCTTGTCAATCCGTCTGTCTGTCCGAAAATGGCCGGACAGTGCGGCGCAGACGATAAAACAGGCGTCATAGAGATCGGCCCCGGAGCAGGTGTTCTTACAAATGAGCTTGCAAAGCGTTCATACAAGGTCGTTGCGGTAGAGCTTGACAAGCGCCTGCTGCCTGTTTTAGCTGAAACTCTGAGCGGATACGATAATGTAAAGGTAATAAACGACGATGCATTAAAGCTTGACTTTCACAAGCTTATCAATGATGAGTTCCCTCAGGGAGATGTTGTTATCTGCGCAAATCTTCCTTATTATATTACTTCGCCTATACTTATGCGTCTTTTAGAGGAAAGACTTCCTGTAAAGGCTATAACGGTCATGGTGCAGAAGGAGGCCGCCGACAGAATATGTGCTTCTCCGGGAACACGCGCTTCCGGAGCAATAAGTGCGGCAGTGCATTACTACTGCGAGCCTGAGATGCTTTTCAGGGTATCGCCGGGCAGCTTTATCCCTGCACCGAAGGTAGAGTCGGCAGTTATCAGGCTGAACATACTGAAAGAGCCGCCTGTAAAAGTTTCTGACGAAAAGCTGTTTTTCAAGGTTGTCAGGGCGTCGTTCCTGCAAAGGAGAAAAACGCTTTCAAATTCTCTCAGCGCAGGACTTTCAATGTCAAAGGCAGAAATAAATACAGCTCTTGCAAGGGCAGGCATACCTGCAAATGCAAGAGCTGAGGAAATGACGATGCAGCAGTTCTCTGATATCACAGCTTCTTTGGGCTGCGCGCTTTCAGGCGAAAGATAGGCTTATCCCTGTCAAATATCATGCCTTCGATCTTATATGCAGTGATGGCAAAGGCTATGCCTAATATCGCGCCAAAAAACACATCGGTAGGGAAGTGGACATAAAGATACATTCTTGAAAAGCCCATGAGAACAGCAAAAATGTAGCCTGCTATACCTAACCACTTGTTGTATATCATAAGTATGGTAGCTGCGCCGAATGCATACAGAGTATGGCCGGATGGAAATGATGTGTCTATAGGTATGCTTACAAGCAGATCTACTGTTTTGTCAAGGATGCAGGGCCTTAACCGGTGCACGATAGTCTTTAAGATAAGATTTCCGGCTATAAGATTGAATATGAGGTCAGCTGAGAGAGAGCGTCCCATTTTTCTTGTCTTTTTAAAGCACATAAAAGCTATTGCGAGGACTATCCATATAAGCGACAGCTTGCCCAGAAATGATATGACGGGCATAAGCTTGTCAAGAAAGTCAGTTCGGATATTATTCTGAATATAGTTCAGCAATGAAAATTCCCAATCCATAATTATTGGCACCTCCAGATTTTTTTCGCATTAATTATAACACATAATTTGCAGGAATGGAATTACTTTTTAAAAAGAATTATCAATGAAAGGCAGTGAAACCGATGAAAGAAAACATTTGCAGCATACCGATAAACGATGTGTTCATGCCGAAGGACGGCTGTCCTATGTGCAGGATGAGGGATATGCTTGAGGAAAGAAAGGCAGACTATGTTACCGGTTCGGCTATGATGGAACCGATGGTCAGGATAAAGACCAATGAGCAGGGCTTTTGCTATCGTCATTTTTCTATGATGGTAAAGCAGGGCAAAAGACTTTCCAACGCCCTTATACTTGAAAGTCATCTTCAGCAGATATCCGAAACCCTTGTGCCGCCTTCACCCGGCGGAAAGCCCGACAAAAAGCGCATGGCTGCGTTGGAGACAATGCTGAATGATTGTTTCATCTGCCGTGACATAAAAGAAAACATGGAAAATATGGTTCGTATAGTACATGCTATGTGGATAAGCGAACCGGAATTCCGTCAGCTCTATGCAGAGCAGAAATTTATCTGTCTTGAACATTTCTGGCTTCTTATGAATGTCGATCAGAAAGGGCTTGGCAAGAGCTTGCAGGCATTTTACGAGGAGACGTCAAGGCTTACCGGCGGTTATCTTCTGGAGCTGAAAAATGATATTTCCCATTTCTGCAAGATGTTTGATTACCGCAGCGCAGGGCTTTCGTGGGGCAATTCAAAGGACAGCATTGAGCGCTCCATAGAATTCCTCACAGGCGACAGGATAGAAACAAGTGATATTCCGGGCTTTGCTGATGACGATGAGGAAGCCGGAGAGCCGACAGGCGAGAACGTGGGGATCTTCACTTGAAAGTCCCCCTGACCAAAATTGATTTCTGTAGATTTTCTACCGTATACTATAGATTTTTTATCAGAAGTGTGATATAATAATAAAACTCAATTCTGATTCGGGGGCGACTTTATGAATATTTCATTGTTGGGCTGCGGCAGATGGGGCTCATTTATCGGTTGGTATCTTGATAAGATCGGACACAATGTCAATATATGGGGACTGAGCGATGCTCCGCAGTTCATCGAGCTGAGGGATACACGCAAAAATAATATGCTTACATTCAGGGACAGTATAAACATTACAGATGATCTGCAATATGCTGTCACAAGCGCCGATATTCTTATAATATCTATCAGCGCACAGGCACTGCGCTCCTTTGTGCCGCGCCTGAATGAGTTCGACATAAGCAGCAAGAAGATCGTGCTTTGCATGAAGGGCATAGAGGTCAATACAGGCAAAAGACTGACAGAGATCGTTGAGGAGTTTGTGCCAGAAAAAACAAGGTTAGCTGTCTGGGTCGGCCCCGGTCATCCGCAGGATTTCAGCAGAGGAATACCTAATTGCATGGTGATAGATTCCCGCCATGATGAGCTGAAGCATTTTCTTATTCACGAATTTTCGAGTGAGCTTATACGCTTTTATGTGGGCAACGACCTTATCGGCACCGAGATCGGCGCAGCAGCAAAGAATACCGTAGGCATTGCCGCAGGTATGCTTGACGGTCTGAACCTTTCATCGCTCAAGGGTGCGCTTATGTCGAGAGGTACCCGTGAGATATCAAGGCTTATCAAGGCTATGGGCGGCAACGAGCTTTCTGCCTACGGCTTGTGTCATCTTGGCGACTACGAGGCAACTTTGTTCTCGCCCTACAGTCATAACCGCCGTTTCGGTGAGATGCTTGTCAAAAATGAAAAATTCGGTCTGCTTGCAGAGGGCGTAGACACTACAAAAGCACTTGTTTATCTTGGCGACAAATATTGTGTCGATCTTCCTATCTGCACAACTGTCAGGAGCGTTATTGACGGCGAGATAACCGCTGAGAGGGGTCTCTCTGACCTGTTTCTCCGCAGTATAAAGACCGAGTTCTGAATTTGATCTCCGGCAGCATAGCTGTGCGCATAAAATAATGGAGTCAGGCGGTAAAACTGCTTGACTCTTTTTTGCTGTTTGCAATTTGTGCTTTTTTTTGATAGAATAATAATGAACTGTGAATAAATCGGTTCATAAGCAAGCAGAAAGTGATAATGCACAAATATTGTGCCGAAGCTGCACTATCGGGACGGGGAGTGAAAGCATGATCTATATTACAGGCGATTGTCATACGGAGTTCAATAAATTCTCTGTTTCTTCATTTCCGGAGCAAAAGAATATGACAAAGAATGATGTTGTTATCATCTGCGGAGATTTTGGCGGTATATGGGATACGGACAAGAACAGCGCATTTGAAGGCCACTGGTTAAAATGGCTTGACGAAAAGCCGTTTACGACACTCTTTATTGACGGCAACCACGAGAACTTCGACAGACTGAACAGCGAGTTTGAAACGGTGTCTGTTTTTGGCGGTAAGGCTCATAAAATACGCAGCAGCATATATCATCTGCTCAGGGGAGAAGTGTTTGAAATTGAAGGCATAAAATTCTTTGCGTTTGGCGGAGCACGTTCCCATGATATAAAGGACGGCATAATAAGCCGTGATGATTTCGATAACGAGATAGAATTCAGGAACACCATCCGCAGATGGAAAAAGCTGGAGAAAGAGTTCCGGGTAGCTCACGAAAAATGGTGGCCGCAGGAGCTGCCGGACGACAACGAGATCGCTCATGCAGAGGAGACCCTTAAAAAATTCAATTATTCCGTTGATCATGTCATTACTCACTGTGCTCCGCAATCAATTTCAGACAAGATACTTGCTGAACCGATCGAGCCGGACAAGCTTACCTTGTATTTTGACAAACTGCTTCCCAGGCTGAAATTCAAAAATTGGTTTTTTGGGCATTATCATGGTGATAAGAAAGTGGATGACAGATTTATTCTGATTTATAAGAAGATAGTTCGTATAGAATGAATGCAATATTTTAAGGAGGAATACTATGAACTCAGAAAATGATATTGTCCGTGGGTGTCTGGTTGGCGGTGCTGTGGGTGATGCACTCGGATATGCGATAGAATTTCTGAATGAAAGACAGATATTTTCTCAATACGGCAAAAAGGGCATTACCGGATATAAATTTGACAAAAAAACCGGCAAGGCCTTGATATCCGATGATACACAAATGTCGCTTTTTACGGCGTCAGGAATGCTTGTCGGTTCAGAACACGGTATGCTGTACGATATTGAGCAGGCATACCTTGACTGGCTCACAACACAGTATTATACCTTTGACGAAGCCCGAAATATCGCTGTACGCAATTCGTGGCTGAGGGATATTCCGGGGCTTTACAGTCCGAGAGCACCGGGTAACACCTGTCTTTCTGCTTTAAAAGCAAGAGCAGGGAGCGATGAGATACCAGAAAGCTTTATTGCTTCAAAGCTCAATAACAGCAAGGGATGTGGTGGTGTTATGCGTGCAGCACCGATAGGTCTTTTGTCTGCGGTAAGTATTGAAGAAGCTGATATTATCGCAGCAGAAGCGGCCGCGGTCACGCACAGCAATTCACTCGGATATATGCCGGCCGCAGTGCTTGCTCACATAGTATATCGTATCGCAAACAGCAAAGACAGGGCATCTCTTAAACAGATAATTATTGATGCAAGGAATACTGCGAAGAAGCTTTTTTCGGATGATCCGTATATCAAAGACCTGACAGGCATTATCGACCTTGCTGTAAGGCTGTCTGAAAACAAAGACGACGATCTTGACAACATACATCGTTTAGGCGAAGGATGGGTAGGGGATGAAGCGCTTGCAATATCCCTTTACTGTTCGCTTCGTCATCAGAATGATTTTTCCGCAGGAATAATTGCATCGGTAAATCATAACGGTGACAGCGATTCCACCGGAGCAGTCACGGGAAACATACTCGGTGCACTGTGTGGATATGATGCCATTGAACCAAGGTGGAAGAAGGAGCTTGAACTCCTTGACGTGATATTAAAAGCGGCGGATGATATTGCCGAAAGCAGAATAAATTATAGCAATTCAATCAGGCTGTGTTGATGCTAAGCCATAACTACAGCAAAGGAGCCAATGCATCAGAGTGCATAGCAAGGCAGAAGCCTATATCTCAGCCATGCACTCTAATGTGCGCCGGACTGCTGCTATAAAGCAGAAAAAACAGGCGCAGGTTCTGCAACGCTGCTTACGGATGTCGGTGGAGATCGTTTTCCATCGGCATCTTTTTTCTGAAAAATTTTTATGGAATATTCCACACAGATTCCTTATTCATTCCCGATAGCTTCCATATTGCCGCTATATAATACAGACATAACAAAGAACAAAACACGAACACACCGAAGCAAGTCTTTCGGGGAGGATACTAAGGAGGTAATCACTATGTTAAAAAGAACAGCAGCTATAATAATGACAGCGTTACTGATAGGCTCAATGGCAGCCTGCTCATCAAAATCAGACAGCAAGGATACAGCACCCTCCGCAGCTGTACAGTCGGTAATAGTCGAAAGCGAAAGCGAAAACACCACCATCAGTGCCGACGATGTTTTCGGAAGTAAAGAGGATTCAGCTCAGAGCAGCACAGAGGATAAGCAGAGCAGTGATGACTCTGCATCCAATGCAGCAAACGATCAGTCGGAAAGCAGCGAGGCAGTAAGCGGACAAAGCGGAGTATCCTCTGCAACGTCCAACGGTTTCAAGAAGCGCTCAAAAATGACAGACGAGCAGAATACGGCCTCTCCTGATACATCCGTTTCAAACGATTTCACGCCGGCACAGCGTCCGGACAACACGGAAGCACCGGAAAATATGACACCGCCTGACAATAATTCGTTCAGCACGGGAAATTCCGGCAGCACAGGAGATTCAGCGGTTTCAGCAAGCGCAGCGATAGATACTTCTGATATTTTCAGCGACCGTGACCTTGCTCAGACGGCAGACCTCAGCGATTCTACAGCAATAAGCGCCGAGAACAACAAGACTGTTACTATCAGTGAAGCAGGCGTTTATGTTATTACAGGCAGTGCATCAAACTTTACAATAAAGGTTGAGACCGATAAGGAAAGCAAGGTACAGCTTGTTCTTGACGGCGTCAGCATTACCAATGACGATTTCCCTGTTATCTATGTCGTATCGGCCGACAAGGTATTTGTTACAACAACAGACACAGAGAACACACTCTCTGTAACAGGAACATTTACTTCTGACGGTGATACCAATACCGATGCAGTCATATTCTCAAAGGATGATCTTGTACTCAACGGCACAGGAACGCTTGTTATCAGCTCCTCAGGCAACGGCATTTCGGGCAAGGATGATATTAAGATAACAGGCGGAAGCTATAAGCTCACAACAGTAAAAGACAGCATTGAAGCAAACGATTCTATCTCAGTATATGACGGTACCTTCGAGATCAACAGCTCAAAGGATGCTTTCCACAGCGAAAACGACGATGATGATACAGTCGGATGGATATATATCAAGTGCGGTACCTTCAATATAAAGGCGTCAAGCGATTCTATTCAGGCAACTACTATAGCTCAGATCGACGGCGGCACATTTGAGCTTGTATCATCCGAGGGCATTGAGGCTACATACGTCATTATAAACGGCGGTGATATCAGCATAACTGCATCTGACGACGGCATAAACGCATCACGCAAGAGCAATATTGTCGGCACTCCGACAATAGAATTCAACGGCGGCACAACAACTATAGTTATGGGTCAGGGCGATACCGATGCGGTAGATGCAAACGGAAACATCATAGTAAACGGCGGTACGATAAACGTAACGGCTCAGATGTCCTCCTTCGACTATGACGGTACTGCACAGTATAACGGCGGCACGATAATCATCAACGGCAGTCAGGTGGATTCTATCCCGCAGTCAATGATGGGCGGCGGCATGGGCGGCATGAGAGGCGGCTGGGGCTGACAGGCACTGAGCTTTAAATCCGTGAAAGTAAAAATATACCCGCAGGCTGAAAATGTCTGCGGGCAGCAATAAAAGATATTGAATGGAGCTGAAACCGATGTTTTAGTAAAGGCAACACCGCACAAAGACCGCCTAAAATTTCTCGACATACGTCAGTATGCCTTCAAAATTTCTATACAATCTGACGAAAAAATTGACGGCGCATCTGCGGCACTATCTTTGTGCGGTATTGCCTAAAATCTTATTCTTACAGATCAAAGGAATAGTTATAAGGTGGCTGCTCTTAAAGAGTTGACCATAAATAAATGAAGAAAGGATATGATCAAGATGAAGATCGCAAGGCGTATCGTTATAACCTGTGCTCTTGCAGCTATGCTCATTGCAGGCGGTTCAATATCTGCATCTGCATCTGATGCGGCCGCAAAGGTGCCTACAGATAACGGTACAAGTATTTCTGCCGACAGCGGTACAGCTGACACTCAGAAGCCTACCCGTCAGAGAAAGCAGAAAACAGCAGCAGACGGAACAAGCTCTGACTCAGCTGACACTCAGAAGCCTACCCGTCAGAGAAAGCAGAAAACAGCAGCAGACGGAACAAGCTCTGATTCAGCCGACACCCAGAAGCCGGCTCGTCAGAAGAAGCATAGAAAGGCTCGTTCATCATCTGCGGACAGTTCAAGCGCAAATACTTCCGCAGCGGCAAATTCAAGTCAAAGCAAATAACTCAGCTATGTATACTCCTGACAATTAAGCTAAAAGACCGACAGGCAGAATATATGCCTTGCCGGTCTTTTGCTTTAGGCTCTTATTACAGTGCGTGACATAGATTATGCCAACGGAAGCTCGATAACGAAGGTGCTGCCCTTGTCCTGCTCACTTTTTACATAGCACCTGCCGCCGTGAAGCTCTGCGGTCTGCTTGACGATCGCAAGGCCAAGTCCGGAAACTCCCTTGCCTTGTCTCATGCGTGATGTATAGTATCTTTCCCAGATATGCTCCGCTTCACTTTCCGGTATACCGCTGCCGAAATCTTTTACCCTGATAATTGCATTGCCTTCTCTTTTGCTGAGTGAAATGCAAACTTTTTTGTTTTCTCCGGTGTGACGCACAGCATTGTCTGCAAGGTTGTAAAGTGCCCTTTCAAGCCGGCTTTCAATACCGTGGGTGAAGATACCGCCCTCGATGCTCTGCTCTATGGTATAGCCCTTATGACTGTAAAGAGAGTCAAAGCTGTCTGCTGTCTTTTTCACAAGAGCGCTCAGATCTACCGCTGCTGTATCGTCAATGCCGTTTTTGCCGACGGCGTTTGTTTTTAACTCGGAATATTCCATTATCTCGTTGACAAGAGCAGTAAGTCTGTCGGCTTCTTTTATGATAACCGCGATATCCTCAGCGCACTGCTGCTCGTCCTCACGGGAGATATCCCTTACCATTTCCGCATAACCCTTTATCATGGTAAGCGGAGTGCGAAGATCGTGTGAAACGTCGGCCAACAGCTCCATCTGAAAGTTGCGTGACTCAATGAGCTTAACATTTGTTTTGTCAAGTGTTTCATTCAGTTCATCAAGCTCAGAGCAGAATCCCTTCCTGAAATCGGTGTCGTAATCGTCCTCGCCAAGCTTTTTTGCCTTGACAGAAAGACGCTTTACGGGTGAAGCGAATTTTCGGGCTATAAGCCACGAAAGAGCAAGACCGACTATAAGTGAAAGTACCGTTACCCAGACGAGCTGCATACTTATGACTTTAACTGATGCTCCTACAGGGTCGATAGTTGCTCCGACATAGAGCACAGCTTTTTCGTCTGTGCTGTAGTAGTCGATATATGCTCCATAAACATAGAGATCATCGTCATGGAATTCAGCGGTACCGCTTTCAGAAGCTTCGAGAGCTTCAAGAAATTCATCATAATGCTCAGGCAGGGAGCGGAAATTATGCTTTTCAAATTTTTTCTCACCAAAGCCGTTTGCATTGTGTCCGCGTCCCTTGGTTTCCTTGAAGGCATCGGAGCTGTAAATAACATTACCGTCTGTACCGGTGATAAAAACGAGAAGTGAATTGTTATGCGCAAGTGTGTCAATAGTGCTGTCTATCGCAGAGTCCGAGCTGCCGCTTATGATGCTTTCAGCAGTTTGTTTTGTGTTGCTGATTATCATAGCGTTGTAAAAGCTTTGCAGGAATACTGTTTGCAGCAGCCACAGAACGGTAAAGATCAGCGCGGTGAAGAGTACGAAATAGATCCACAGTCTGAAACCGAAGGAACGTGTTTTAAGCTTCAAATTTATATCCCACCCCTCTTATGGTATGGATATAGCTGCGGCAGCTTCCGAGCTTGCTCCTGAGCAGCTTTATCTGCCAGTCAACAGTACGGTCATCGCCGAAATAGTCATATCCCCACACCTCATTAAGTATCTGATCACGAGAGAGAACGATCCCTTTATTTTTCACGAGGTATAGGAGCACCGCATATTCCTTTGCGGTAAGTTCAAGCTTTTCTCCGTTGGCGATCACGTTATGACCTAATGTGTCTATCTCCAGCCCGGATATTTTGATATTATCGTTATTTTTTTTCGGAGCTGACTGGTGCCTTCTTAAGATCACACGTATCCTTGCCATAAGCTCCTTGGGAGAAAACGGTTTTGTAACATAATCGTCAGCGCCTACCTCAAACCCGAACAGCTTGTCATATTCTGTGCCGCGTGCGGACAGCATCAGGATGGGAGTATCGCTGAATTCTCTTATCTTGCGTGATGCGGTAAAACCGTCCATATCGGGCATCATTGCATCCATGATTATTATATCGAAGGATTCCTTCAGGCAAAGCTCAACAGCATCGCTGCCGTCGCCCACACTTCTTACTTCATATCCGTCACGCTGCGCATAGCGTGTTATCAATGTAACGATATCCGGTTCATCGTCTACTATCAATATTTTCTGCATCCATACCACCGCTTTTATTTTTTATTCAATTATACAATAATTATTTCATGGTATCAAGGATAACTTTTCTTTGATCACGTATTTATACTAAACCTGCATGACATATATAGCTTGACTTTTTTTCTTATAGAATATATAATCAGTGAAGCAGATGTAGTAAAAAAACAGACTTCCGCGGAGGGTTCCGGGAAAGTCAGATAAAGATTGAAGGTGAAAGCTACGATAAACGTCTTGACAATGCTTGAAAACAGCAACAAAAGAGATCCGCAGAAAATTGCAGTCCGGGAAGAAAACATAAGCCTGACATACTCGGAGCTGAATGAACTGAGCAAACGCACAGGTTCTGCACTTGCAGGCAGGATAGCTCCGCAATCGCCCGTGGGCGTTTATATGGAGAAGGGGATCAGCGCACTTGTGTCTTTTTTTGGCGTCGTTTATGCGGGAGCATTCTATTCGATGTTCAATACCGAGCTTCCGGATGAAAGGCTGCGTTCTATGCGCAGTGTGCTTGATGCAAGCAGCATTATAACTACCCAAAAGCTTTACTCAAAAGCACAGGAGCTTTTTCCCGAAGCAGAAATATTTATCATTGAGGAACTTGAATGTGCAGAGGTCAGTGAAGATGTACTTGCAGCGATAAGGCGCAGCGTGATAGATACTGACCCGCTGTACATAAATTTCACTTCCGGTTCGACCGGCATACCCAAGGGAATTGCAGTATCACACAGGAGCGTTATTGATTTTATCGGCTTTTTTACAGAGATTTTTTCGATCGGTAAAGACGATGTGCTTGCAAATCAGGCGCCGTTTGATTTTGATGTTTCAGTCAAGGATATCTATTCAGCAATGTATGCAGGAGCTGAACTTGTAATTGTTCCGAGAGAGTATTTTTCTGCGCCCGTAAAGCTGATAGACTATCTTTGTGACAACAAGATTACTGTAATGATCTGGGCAGTTTCGGCGCTTTGTCTTATAAGCGCCTTTCACGGACTGGATTACAAAACGCCCGAAACGGTTTCCAAGATACTTTTCAGCGGCGAGGTAATGCCCTACAAGCATCTTCGTCAGTGGCAGCAGCATCTTCCGGATGCGCTCTTTGTTAATCTGTACGGTCCTACAGAGATCACCTGTAACTGTACATATCACATTCTGAGCAGGGAGCGTGACTATTCATCCGGAATACCTGTCGGGATACCGTTCCCGAATGAAGATGTCATTCTTCTGAGCGCCGATAATGAGAGAATAACGGAAAAGGGAGTAAAGGGATCTATTGCGGTAAGAGGCACAGCCCTTGCACTCGGATATTACAGAGAGCCGCAGAAAACCGCTGAAAGCTTCGTGCAGAACCCGCTGAACAAATGCTATCCTGAAACGATCTATCTTACCGGTGATCTTGGCGAATACGACGAAAACGGCGAGCTTGTTTTTCGTGGAAGATCAGATAATCAGATAAAGTATATGGGACACCGTATTGAGCTTGAAGAAATAGAGCGGGCAATGTCTGCTATTGGCGGAGTTGAACGCTGTATGTGCATTTTTGACGAGGCAAAGCAAAGGCTGAAGGGGTTTTATATGGGTACGATCGAAAAGAACGAGCTCATCACTGTTATGCGCGGAACGATGCCTGCATTCATGGTTCCCGGATTTATCCGTAAGGTAGACCAGATGATCCTGACCAAAAACGGAAAGCTTGACAGGAAAAAGACTGCCGAACTGATCGGAGGTGGTAAAAATGCCTGAGCTGATCGAAAGGATATCCGAAAAATGTGACTCTTCCTTCTATGTTTTTGATGTTTCAGAGCTGAAAAAGAGGATAAAATTTCTCAGAGAGCATTTACCGCCTTATGCAGAGCTTTGCTATGCTGTAAAGGCTAATCCTTTTATATCAAAAGAAATAGAAAACGACGTTGAAAGGTTCGAGATATGCTCGCCGGGTGAAGCTGATATCTGCAAGACTATTGGCATTGACAGTAAAAAAATGGTCATTTCCGGCATCTACAAAACACCTTCTGTCATAGAAGCTATGGTGTCGGATGAAAGCTTCAAGGGTATATTTACCGTCGAATCTCTCAGACAGTATGATCTGCTGTGCGGGCTTGCCGATAAATATGACAAAACTCTTGAGGTGCTGCCAAGGCTTACAAACGACAGCCAGTTCGGTATGGACGAAGCTGATATAGAGAAAATAATTTCGGAGCGTCATAACAGGAGCAGGCTGAATATTGTCGGCATACAGTATTTTTCCGGAACACAAAAGACCTCTCTGAAAAAATTCAGACGTGAGATAGAATATCTCTCAGGCTTTCTTGCAAAGCTCAGAGAAAGCTGTTCATTTGAAGCCCGTGAGCTTGAATACGGTACAGGTTTCCCGGTGTCGTATTTTACCGGTGACAAGCTTGATGAAAACGCACTGCTCAGCGGCTTTTCGGAAATACTTGACGAACTGCCGCAAAAGCCGAGAATAATTCTTGAGCTTGGCCGAAGCATCGCCGCATCGTGCGGAAAATATTATACTCATATAGTTGACATCAAGCAAAACAAGGGGCAGCACTATGCTCTTACTGACGGCGGAATGCATCATATCGTTTACTATGGTCAGTATATGGCAATGAAGCAGCCGTTTGTTTCTGTTGTTGGCAGGGATAATGCCGGTGCTGATAAGCAGTGGACTATATGCGGATCTCTGTGTTCAATGAACGATATTCTCGTAAAGCAGATCAGTCTGCCCGACCTTGAAACCGGTGATATCCTCTGCTTTGAAAATGCCGGCGCCTACTGCATGACAGAAGGCATATCCCTTCTTCTCAGCCGTGACCTTCCTGCGATATATCTTGTCAGGGAAAACGGCGATCTGTACCGCATAAGAGAACCGTTTGAAACAAAGCAAATTAACACTCCCGTATATGAAAAATTATAAACTGCCGCTGAAAAGCGCAAAAATGAAAGGAAGATAAAATTATGGAAAGACTTATCGAAATACTTGAGGACATAAAGCCCGATGTTGACTACAGCAGCTGTGAAACACTGATCGACAGTCACATTCTTGAATCCCTTGACATTATATCTCTCATTGCAGAGCTTGAAGATGAATACGACATAACCATTCCTGCGATTGAGATAATCCCCGATAATTTCAATTCCGCAGAGCGTATTATGAAGATGATAGAGCGCCTGCAAGAGGAGTATTGAGATGGATCTTGCCTCCCTGCTTCTTGCCGAAAGCGGATCGGAAATGACGTCGTTTTTCTCGCTGACATTTCTGTTTGTGTTCCTGCCTGTCTGTCTGATAGTTTATGCGGCTGTTCCCAAAGCGGCCAAGAAATATATCCTGCTTCTTGCAAGCTTTGTATTTTTCTGGCTCGTGAGCGGAGTGCTGATAATTTATCTGATACTTACGGTGATATCAGTATTTCTTTTCGGAAAATGGCTTGATAATATCCAGACAAAGATGAGATCGGAGCTTGCAAAAACAGAGAAGGAAAAACGCAAGGCGCTAAAACAGCAGTATGTAAAAAAGCAGAGAGCAGTACTGCTGTTTGCAGTCATTCTTCACATCGGTCTGCTGCTTGCTCTTAAATATTCCGGTTTCTTTGCAGAAAACTTCAATTCTCTGCTGTGGATATTGAATACCCCGTTAAAAATACCCGTACCTAAGCTGATGATGCCTATAGGCATTTCGTTTTTTACGCTTCAGGCAGTGTCGTATATCACAGACGTTTATCACGGCCTGATAAAGGCTGACAGGAGCATTCTTAGAATAGCGCTCTTTATGAGCTTTTTCCCGCAGATAGTCGAGGGACCTATATGCAGATATTCGCAGACAGCAGATCAGCTCTGGAATGCTGAGCAGATAAAATACAAAAATCTTACATACGGTTTACAGCGCATTCTCTACGGTATGATGAAAAAGATAGTCATTGCCGACCGTCTTGACCCCATGATAAAAGCGATATTTGACGAGCCGAACACCTATCACGGCGGAATTATTTTTCTTGGCGCGGTATTCTATACGGTACAGCTTTACATGGATTTTTCCGGCTCTATGGATGCCGTTATGGGCATTGCGGAAATATTCGGAGTTAAGATGCCCGAAAACTTCCAGAGACCGTTTTTTTCCAAATCTGTTTCCGAATTCTGGAAACGCTGGCACATTACGCTCGGAACATGGTTCAAGGATTACATTTTCTATCCGGTGACGTCGACCAAGAAAATGAAAAATCTCACTTCGTCCGCCCGCAAGAAACTCGGCAATCATTACGGACCTCTTGTAGCAGGCGGAATTGCGCTTTTCTGCGTATGGTTATGCAACGGTCTGTGGCACGGCTCAGACTGGAACTACATATTCTTCGGTCTTTACCACTTTGTCATGATACTTGCCGGCAATATGATAGCTCCTCTTTCAGGCAAATTTTTCAAAAAGGTCGGGCTTGACCCGAACAAGACAGTTTATCGTGTTTTTCAGATGATAAGGACAGCGCTTTTTGTTGTGGTGGGTGAGCTGTTCTTCCGTGCGAAAGGGCTGGACGTAGGCTTCGGACTTTTCGGCAGGATAGTAACGGATTATTCGTTTGACGGGCTTAATAATGAACTTCTCAAAAAGCTTACTATTGACGTTCAGGACTTCATTATCATAGGCATTACACTGCTGATAGTATTTGCGGTGAGCCTTCTCAACGAAAAGGGAGTATGCATCAGAGATGTTATCGCCAAAAAGAACATAGCTCTGCGCTGGTGTATATTCTATGCGCTGATAATGTTTATTGTGATATTCGGCGCTTACGGATTCGGCTATATTCCTGTAGACCCGATGTATGCGAATTTTTAAGGGAGGTTAAACGATGAAAAGCTTTTTAAAAAACTCTCTTAAAGGTGTGGCTTTTACTGCCGGTCTTATCGTACTTCTGGTCATTGCAGGGCTGATACTTTTTCCGAGAAATAACAGGGAACAGGACTGGAAGCATGATGTACAGGCACATGGAATACTTGCCGAGCCGGAAGGCACTATTGACGTGCTTTTCCTTGGTGACAGCGAGGTGTATTCCTCTGTAAATCCGCTGAGGATATGGGAAAATTATGGCTACACATCGTATTGCTGCAGTTCAAGCAAGCAGAGATTGTGGTACACCATAGAATTCTATTTTATGGCTCTTAAAACACAGCACCCAAAAATCGTTGTAATGGAAACAAACAATATCTTCAAGTTTTTTCCGGCAGGAGATTCCCTGATGCATTCGCTTGATATGGTGCTGCCTGTCACAAAGTACCATGACCGCTGGAAAAACATTAAGCCTGAGGATATATTCCGGACGCCGGATAATACCCATATAGAGAACAGAAAGGGATACCGTCTTTATAAGGAAGCCGACCCGGCCGATGTTGAGGGATATATGGACGAATCTGACAGCGATGCTTATATTTCTCCGCTCAATATGATGTATATAAATATCATTGCGGACAGCTGCCGAGAAAACGGCGCAAAGCTTGTTTTTCTTAGTACACCGAGCACAAAGAACTGGAACATGAAAAAGCATAACCGTATTGTAAAGCTTGCCGATGAGCTCAATGCGGATTATATTGACATGAACCTTATGAGGCAGGAAGTACCCATCGACTGGGAAAAGGACACCCGTGATATGGGCGACCACATGAACTATTACGGCGCTGAGAAGGTCACTGCATATCTTGGAAAGTACCTTTCCGAAACAGGTCTTCTTATAAGCCATAAGGGCGATGCCAAGTATTCCGGCTGGAACAGATCACTCAGGACATTTACTGACGATGTTGATAATTGGCTCCGCAGCATTGAATAATCATCGAGGGAATTTTATACAATACCTAACAAAAAGCAGACAATTTTTGCGAAAATCATCCTCGCAAACCTAAGTCTGCTTTTTATCAGGATTAGTATAAGAAAAAAGCCTCACAAACGTCTCAAAGCCCGTCGGCTTTGGGAAGCGGCGAGCTTTGAGATCAATTTTTTAAATTTTAACACTCAAGAACAGGGGGACTTTCATTTGAAAGTCCCCCTGAAAATTTAGGGCAATACCGCACAAAGATAGTGCCGCAGATGCGCCGGCGCAGAGCCTGCGCTCCCGTGTTAGTTATGGGAACATTTTTCATTCCGACAGATA
>CADCKR010000006.1 GCA_902802105.1 uncultured Ruminococcus sp. | reverse complement strand
TGTAAAAGAAGTCTTTGCAAAGCACCGCTAATGCACCAGCTTCTACGGGAATGACTAAAGAATGAGCAGAACAAAGCGAGTGTAAACGAGCGGAGCGGACACGGCACCGGCGGCTCGCCGGCAGGCTCTGCGCTGCCGCCGGGAGCGCATACGGTAATATATAATTATAATATTATAAAGAAAAAAATGACAAGGAAAATGGATATGCAGATAAGCTGGTATTATTATCTCATAATGATCTATATAGCAGCGGTGAATATTTTTGCTGCTGCGATAACGGTGCATGACAAAAACGCAGCCCGCAGACACCGTTGGCGCGTGCCGGAAAGTACGCTGCTGCTGACGGCGGCTCTCAGCGGATGTGTAGTTATGTATGCGACAATGCACCTGATACACCACAAAACAAAACACCCAAAATTTATGATAGGCATACCGCTCATATTTATTGCCGAGCTTGCGGCGGCAGTGCTTGCAGTGGTATTCTTATGCGGAAGGGTGTAAAAATAAGGAGGAAAAACAAATGAGAGAGCTTAATATGACAAAGGTGGAAAAAACGGTAGAGGCGCTTTGCAAAAACAATATGCAGGCATATTTTGTGCCGACAAAGGCCGATGCACTGCAGAAGGTTAAGGAGCTTCTTAATGAAGGCGATGTTGTTACACACGGCGGTTCGGTGACACTTGCCGAGTGCGGCATAACAGAACTGCTGAAAAGCGGAAGCTACAACTATCTTGACAGAAGCGTTCCCGGACTTACCCGTGAGCAGATCGAGGAAATATACCGCAAGGCGTTTTTCAGCGATGTGTACCTCACAAGCGCTAATGCTATAACCGAAAACGGAATGCTTTTCAATACGGACGGAAACTCTAACCGTGTTGCGGCTATTATGTACGGCCCGAAAAGCGTGGTAGTCGTCGCAGGCTACAATAAAATAGTAAAGGATCTTGATGAAGCCTTTCTTAGGCTGAGAACTGTTGCTTCACCCAAAAATACACAGCGCCTCAACTGCGCTACCTATTGTGCAAAAACAGGCAAGTGCGTATCTATGAATGATCCTGATGCAAAAATTGGCGATGGCTGCGGCAGCGCTCAGAGAATATGCTGCAATTACGTTGTAAGCGCGTTCCAGCGCAGGAAAGACCGCATAAAGGTAATTATTGTCGGCGAGGAGCTTGGCTATTGACAGGGATGCATAAACAAATAAAAGAAAGGAGCTGATCTTGTGCCAACACCGCATATAAGCGCAAAAAACGGTGATTTTGCCAAAACTGTACTCATGCCGGGCGACCCGCTGAGAGCAAAGCTTATCGCCGAAAAATATCTTCATAACGCAAGGCTTGTAAACGAAGTAAGGGGTATGCTTGGATATACGGGCAATTATAAAGGAAAGCGTGTCTCTGTGATGGCAAGCGGGATGGGTGTGCCGTCAATGGGGATATATTCCTACGAGCTGTATAAATTCTACGGCGTGGATAATATTATCAGGATAGGTACGGCAGGAGCAGTGAGCGATGAATTAAAAGTAAGGGATATCGTTTTGGCTGTTTCTGCGGCGACAAATTCAAACTTTTCGGCACAGTACGGGCTTATGGGAGTTCCTGCGCCTACGGCAAGCTTCGAGCTGCTTATAAAGGCCTATGAATGCGCCAGAAGCCTTGGCATAAAAGTAAATGCGGGTCCGGTGCTCACATCGGATATCTTCTATGATGATACGGACGATCTTCTCAAGTGGCAGAGGGTAGGAGTAAAGGCTGTTGAGATGGAGTGCGCGGCTCTGTATATGAATGCGGCCTGTCTTGGAAAGAAGGCTCTGACTATCTGTACTGTTTCCGACTGCCCGCTGACAGGAGAGAGCAGCTCTTCCGAAGAAAGGGAAAAGAGCTTCGATGATATGATGACGCTTGGCCTGGAATGCGCTGTAAGCCTTTGAACTTATGAATTTTTGGCAAAAACGGGCGGGCATTGCTGCTGATTGGAAAAATTCGTTATATTATACAAAGGCTTTATGGCAGATATTGGCATTGATACAAAGCGGTTTTTAAAAATCAGCACAAAAATGCTTATTTGAATAGGTTATAGTGCTTTTAAGGAAATTTGCTGTTATTTCTCTTGTATAATTTGTACAATAAAGTGCAAAAATAAAGGTGTGACATTTCCGGATGCTTGTGCTATAATCATCAGGATAACCGATACGGAGGAATGCGTCTTGGATAACAATACATATCTGTACACAGGAAATCCCATCGAGCCTAAGTATAATCTCAATCTGGGCGATATGGTGCTTGAAAGCGGCAAGGATTTCGATCTTGAGATCACCGATAATGTCAATGTCGGCACTGCCCATGTTAAGATCATAGGTAAGGGCAAATTCAAGGGAGAGCTTGAGCGTACCTTTGAGATACTGCCTGTTCCGGCAAGGTCGCTTTCTTTCTTTGCCGATAATACCGAGTTTGACTATACCGGCAGACCCTGCGTGATGAAGGTAGCGGTTCGTTTTGGTGATGTGTCTCTTGTTGAAGGACGTGACTATAAGGTCGAGTATTCAAATAATGTGAAGCCTGGTGTTGCTCAGGCAACGCTTACATTCAGCGGTAATTTTTCCGGTAAGATGACTATTCCGTTTACTATCTTTGAGGGCAAGATGAAACCGGTCGATTTGCCCAAGGAGCCCGCTGCAAAGGAAAAGGCTGTCAGTACAGCCGAAAAGCCGAAGGCTCAGGCTGCATCAG
Organism: uncultured Ruminococcus sp.; assembly: GCA_902802105.1. Lineage (GTDB taxonomy): Bacteria > Bacillota > Clostridia > Oscillospirales > Acutalibacteraceae > UBA1213. The sequence continues at coordinate 46,537 of CADCKR010000006.1, read as the reverse complement.
CCCCCAAAACAGACAAGCCGCTTCCGCCTGCAAAGGCTCCCGGCGAGCTTGAAAATGTTTCCGTGATATCAGGTTCTGCTGTCAATCTGGGAGAGAGCGTAAATATACACGCTGCTGCCAGGGGCGGAGAGGCTCCCTATACCTTTGCGGTGGTTTACAAAAAGAGCACTTCAAATGACTGGCAGATCGCACAGCACCGCGGTGCTGAAACAGAGCTTACTCTTACTCCTGAGGAGGCTGCCGAATACCTGGTGAGGATAAAGGCGATGGATAAGAAAGGCGTTATAGCAAACAAGACCTTCAAGCTGCTTGTCAATGACCCCGCAAGTGAGGATTAATGATCTGTCGGCAGCGCTGCGCAGGAGTTCAGGCGCGGCGCTGTCTAAAAAAAATAAAAATAACTGTTGATTTTTTCGATCTTATATAGTATAATAGGGATGCTGATGTTACAAGACAGAGTCATACCCTTGAATATGCGGTCGGGCAGGCGCTGTACGACGGGGCACCGTGAACCATGTCAGGCGGGGAACCGAGCAGCATTAAGCGTCTTGCACTGTGCGATACAGTCAGTCTGTCCGGCCGTATATTCAAGGGAATGACAAACCGTTTTTACGGGCTGTCTTTATTTTTTTAGCTGTTTTGCGCAGTATACAATTTTTGCGGAGGGACGGGATAAAATGTATAGAGTTTTATACAGAAAATACCGACCCAGGGTCTTTGCTGATGTCATAGGTCAGCCGCAGGTCACGGATACTCTCAGAAGTGAGATAAGATCCGGAAGGCTTGCACACGCTTATCTTTTCACAGGTTCAAGGGGTACAGGCAAAACTACCTGCTCCAAGATACTCTCAAAGGCGGTAAACTGTCTTTCTCCGAGGGACGGCGACCCCTGCGGTGAATGTGAGATATGCAGAGGCATTGATGACGGCAGCATAATGGACGTTGTGGAAATTGATGCGGCCAGCAACAACGGTGTGGATGATATCCGTATGCTCAGAGAGGAAGCGGATTTTACACCGGCAAACGCAAAATACAGAGTCTATATCATCGACGAGGTGCACATGCTGTCGATAGGCGCCTTCAATGCTCTGCTTAAAACGCTTGAAGAACCGCCGGCACACGTGATCTTCATACTTGCTACTACAGAAGTGCATAAGCTGCCCGCAACGATAATGTCAAGGTGCCAGCGCTTCGACTTTCACAGGATATCGCCGCAGGATATCGCCGCAAGGCTTGAATATGTCTGTGAGCAGGAGAACTGTACTATAGACCATGAAGCGGCTCTGCTTATCGCGGGCATCGCAGACGGGGCTATGCGCGATTCGCTTTCGCTGCTTGACCAGGCAATGGGGCAGGATCAGCATATAACCGATGAGCTTGTGCGCAGAACTGCCGGTCTGGCGGATAAGAGCAGCATTATATCTATATGTGAGTGCATACTGGATAAAGACCCGGCAGGAGCTATTGATCTGATAGATGAGCTTCACCGCAGCTCAAAGGATATGGCAAGACTTTGTGAGGAGCTTGTGGAGCATTTAAGGGCTATGATGCTCATAAAGACCATGAAGCAGCCGGACGGTGTTCTGGTAATGTCTGAGGATGAGCTGAGAAGGACTTCCGGGCAGGCGTCAAGGATGGAGCTTTCGTTTATCATTTCATCAATAGATAAGCTGCAGGGCGCCTATGACCGTATGCTTCACGGAGTGAACAGGCGCATAGAAATGGAAATGACTGTCGTTCATCTTTGCTCAGAGGGCAAAAGCTCTGATATCCAGGCGCTGACGCAAAAGGTAGAGATGCTTGAAGGCGTATTGTCCAGGCTTGTCAGCGACCCTTCGTCACTGACAGCGGCAAGCTCCATGAAGCCTGCGTCCAATCCGACGCTGCCAAAGCAGAAGAAGCCCTCTACAGAGGAAATGGACAAGCTCAGGGAAAACGCTGTTCCTATGGAGCAGTGGCCTGAGATCATCGAAGAGATCGCCAAAAGCTCGAAGGCTCTCTATACAGGCTTTGAGGGCAGCAGGGCATATATCAGCGGAAAATTCGTGCTTGTCGATTCTGATAAGGATATCTGCTTTGAGCTTCTGAGAAAGCAGCAGAACAGGGAAAAGATGAAGGCGGCTATAATGAAGGTCACTGGCAGAAGCTACAGTCTCGGACGATATTCATATCCCGATGAAAAAAAGACCGATGACGCTCTTTCGCAGCTTGCAAACGATCTGAAGGCTGCGGGAATACCCGTATCGGGGCAATAACAGAGCATACAAAAATATATAATTAACGGAGGACAACAAAATGAAAGCAAGATTACCCAAGGGATTTAATAACGGCGGAAGCTCACAGAATATTCAGCAGCTTGCACGTCAGGCTCAGAAGATGCAGGAGGAAATGGACGAGGCAAGCAAGGAGCTTGAGCAGAAGGACTATACCGCTACAGCAGGCGGCGGCAAGGTAACTGCTGTTGTTACAGGCGCACTTGAGATAAAGTCTCTGGATATCAGCAAGGACGTTGTTGACCCTGAGGATATCGAAATGCTCTCCGATCTTGTTATTGCAGCTGTAAACGAAGCTATAAGAGAAGCAAGAGACGAGAAGGCTTCCACAATGGATAAGATCTCCGGAGGACTGAATGTTCCCGGTCTGTTCTGATCATGGCAAAGAATACTCTTGTGCCTTTTGAGCGGCTTGCCGAGCAGTTTGAACGGCTGCCGGGCATCGGATACAGATCTGCAAGAAGGATCGCATATTATATACTGTCACTTCCGGAGGGCGAAGCCGAGAAGCTTTCGGGCGCTATTGTTGAAGCGCGTGAGAAGATACACCATTGTCCTGTGTGCTATAATCTTACGGACATGGAAAAATGCGGCATCTGCTCCGATCCTGACCGTGACCGTTCTGTAATATGCGTTGTCGAGAGTTTCAGGGATGTATCCGTTATAGAAGCAATGGATGAGTTTTCCGGATTGTATCATGTTCTGGACGGAGTAATATCGCCCATGAAGGGTGTTCTTCCGGATAACCTGAGAATAAAGGAGCTTATGGACAGACTTCGTGACGGTACTGTTAAAGAGGTCGTCATGGCTACGAATGCCACTATTGAGGGTGAGACTACCGCTTCATATATTTCAAAGCTCATCAAGCCTCTGGGGATTCGTGTTACAAGACTTGCGACCGGTATACCGGCGGGAGGAAACATTGAATACTCCGATGAGATAACCTTGGCGAGAGCCTTTAATTTAAGGCTTGATATGTGAGATATGCGTTTTACCGTCCGGGCGCGGGGCAGCGCTGACTGCGGCGTGTCCTGGTGCTTATAAAGAATAGTGCAGAAGGAGGGAGTCCGATGGCAAAGGAGCAGACAAAAACTATTGCGCAGAACAAAAAAGCATATCATGAATACTTTGTCATCGAGAGCTTCGAGACAGGTATCGAGCTCTGCGGTACCGAGGTAAAATCCATAAGGCAGGGCAGAGTTAACCTTAAAGACGCATGGTGCACCGTTGATAAGGGCGAGCTTTTCGTTAAGGGAATGCATATCAGTCCTTATGAACAGGGCAACATCTTCAATAAAGACCCTATGAGAGTAAGAAAGCTGCTTATGCACAGACGTGAGATAATGCGCCTTTTTGGTCAGGTAAAGCAGGAAGGATTATCGCTGATACCTCTGTCTCTTTATTTCAAGGGTTCACTTGTAAAAATGCAGCTTGGTCTTTGCAAGGGCAAGAAGCTCTATGACAAGCGCGCCGATATGGCAGCCAAAACAGCCAGGCGCGACATAGAAAGAGCCGTCAAAATGAAAAATCAATGACCGCCAGCGGGATTTTCAAGTGAAAGTCCCGTCCGGCAGGCACTTCAAAGTTTGGAATGTGGAGTTTGGAGTGTGGAGTTCAAAATTTTAAAAGTTAAAAGCTGTCCGTAGCGCCTGCTGAAGTTTTTGCAAAGCGCCGCGGATGCACATTCTTCTATGTGATATATTATGGGAGCGTAAAGGTTTCGACAGGGAGTGTGAGCTGTGGCAAGCGAGCAGCGGCACTGCGGAACCGCTATAAAATCCGCAGACATAAAAATAAACGACAGAAAATATCCTGTTGCTGCCGCTGCTTAATTAGCAGCGGTCGTTCTCGGAAGAAGCACCACGGTCTTCTGAGGGCGTCGATCAGTGGTGAACGTGAACAAAGGTTTGTCTTGCCCTTTGTCATGAATCAAAGGCTACCGATGCACAGAGTCCGCTGTCGGACGCTGTGAGTGGGGAATCCCAATACGACAGCTGCGCTCGGAGAAAACCACAGTAAGTGCTTTTTGGACAGGGGTTCGACTCCCCTCGCTTCCACCAATGCCCCGACACTGACGTGCCGGGGCTTAATTGATAATTAAGCAGTGAATAGAGAATAGTTGAGCGCCGATGGGCGTTTCCGTGTTATTCTCTGTTCACTGTTTTTTATATTATAAAAGCGGCAGCTGCCGGCAAAATTGTTTTCTGCAATATTTTCACGGCTTATGTTTACATTTTTTCGTTGATAATGTATAATAATATATATTTGTCTACGTTTGATATTTATGGAGGTGCAGTCAATGGATGAAAACAGTAAAACACCTGTTGCTCAGCAAGCGGAGCTGTTCGTCAAAAAGACAGAGCTTAGTATCGAACTGGTGCCGGTAATTAATTTTGCTTTAAAGCATAACGGGATACCGGTGGCATCATCCGTACAGATAAGGAATCTGTGCGATGAGGACATCACTGATGTAAAGCTTGAATTCACCTGCAATCCTGCAATATGTATGCCGCTCACACTTCATATCGACCTGATACCCGCCCGCAGCACTGTTGCAGTAAATGCCTCGTCTCTGTCTCCGGATGCCGAATATCTTGCCGGCCTGACCGAAGGTACAAACGGACGTCTTTCTGTCAGCGCTTACAAAAATGAAGTGAAGATCGGCGAGACCTTTGCGGACATAAAGGCTCTCGCGTTTGACGAGTGGCACGGTTCGCAGTATTATCCGGAGCTTATAAGTGCATTCATTACTCCGAATTCTCCTGAGCTTGTTCCTCTTATGCACAGGACAAGTGAGCTTGTCGGCGAATGGACGGATGATCCGTCGCTGGATTCATATCTCAGCGGCGACCCTAACCGCGTGTTGAAAATGGCTGCCGCGGCTTATGAGGCTGTCAGGGAGCTTGGAATAACCTATGCGGTACATCCCGCAAGCTTTGAGGAAACAGGCCAGAGAATACGGCTCATTGATGCGGTCATTTCCGACAGGCTCGGAAACTGTATCGACATTTCGCTTCTCTATGCTTCACTCCTTGAAGCTATGGGACTCAGCCCTTTGCTTATTCTTCTGAAAGGACATATATTTGCCGGCTTGTGGCTCGAAGACAGATCGTTTCCGGAGGCTGTGCTTGATGACCCGTCGCTGCTTTCAAAGCGGCTTGCCGACGGTGTGAATGAAGCGGCGATCGTTGAATGCACTCTGGCGCGTTCAGGCTCGGCAGTAAGCTTTGATGATGCATCGGCAGCCGCCAAAAAGCAGCTGAAGGATGCTGAGCTCATAATTGATGTGCGCCGCGCCCGTCTCAGCGGGATCAAGCCTCTCCCTGCCCGCATAAAAACCGACAGCGGCATACGGCTGGATACATCTGTACAGGCGTGTACAAAAGCTGCGGCTCCGCCGAGAGAGCTTGTGCAGACTATAGATACCTCACAGGAAGAGGCAACGCCTGCTACCAGAAAGGCGTCCTGGGAGAGAAAGCTCCTTGACCTCGGCCTGCGAAACACTCTTGTCAGCATGAGAATGTCCAAGACGCTTATACCCATCATAACGACATCCATTGACGACCTTGAGGACGCGCTTGCTGACGGTGAGGATTTTGCGGTAATGCCGCGTCCGCAGGAGCTTGGTTCATCAGAGCTGAGTTTTGAAGACCTGCACCAGGTCGAGGGGATCGGTGACATTATAACCAGTGAATTCCGCAATCATCGTCTGCGTTCTGTTTTTACGGAAACGGAACTGAATAAGTCGATAAAGGAGCTTTACAGGGCATCGAAGGCATCGCTCGAAGAAAACGGGGCGAATACTTTGTATATAGCTCTCGGTCTTATAAAATGGTTCGAGAACCCTCGCAGTACAAGGGCAAGATATGCGCCTATACTCATGGTACCTATAGAAATGATCCGCAAGTCTGCCGCTCAGGGATATATCATAAGGCTGAGGGATGATGAAGCACAGATCAATGTTACCATACTCGAAAAGCTGAAACAGGATTTTGAGATAACCGTCACAGGGCTTGATACACTGCCTGTTGATGATCATGGTATAGATACAAGGAAGATATTCACAATAATACGCAAGGCCATAATCGGTCAGAAAAACTGGGATGTATTTGAATCCGCATATATCGGAGTGTTCTCATTTTCGCAGTTCGTGATGTGGAACGATATCAGAGCGCGCTCGGAAGATCTCGAAAAGAACAAGATAGTAAAGAGCCTTATCGAAGGCAGGCTTCAATGGGATGCTGATGAAATGACTATCGGCGATAATGTTCCGGAGGACAAGGCGCTGCTTCCTCTTCCTGCTGATGCTTCACAGCTTTTTGCTATCGAGGCAGCGTGTGATGGGGAGAGCTTTGTTCTTCACGGCCCTCCGGGCACTGGCAAGTCGCAGACAATTACTGCCCTGATCGCCAATGCGCTTGCAAATGACAAGACTGTGCTTTTTGTTGCAGAGAAAATGGCTGCTCTTGAGGTCGTACAGCGCAGGCTTGAAAAGATCGGCCTCGGTCCGTTTTGTCTGGAGCTTCACAGCAACAAGGCCAGAAAGAAGGCTGTTCTTGAACAGCTGAGACGTTCATCAGAGGTAACAAAGGATACTCCGCCTGAGGATTTTGCTGTCCGTGCGGCGCAAATATCAAATCTCCGCACAGAACTTGATGCATATAACTCAGCTCTTCACCAAAAGCAGAAATGCGGCAAGGATGTTTATGAGCTTGTAAATATATATGAAAAGTACAGAAGCTCACCGGACATCTCTCCGTTTACCTCCGGACAGCTTGATATGTTCACTTCTGAGATCATCTATGAAGCTGATACCGCAGTCGATGATCTTATAGCAGCGGCAAAGGATGCAGGAAATATTGCCGGCAATCCTCTGCAAAGGGTAGGACAAACACAGTATTCACGTTCCATAATAAACGAGCTGCCTCAGAATATTGAGGATTACAGAAAAGCGGCAGAGAATATCAAGCCTGTACTTACTGCGCTTTCGTCAGGCATAAGGTTCCCGCTCCGCTCCTTTGCGGATATCGGCAAGCTTAACGCATTCTGCGCAGAGGCTCTGAAATGGGAAGAGATGCCGTCTGCATGGGGAAGGGCGGAAAATCTGAATGTTTATCTTGCCAATATACGCGAGATGTGCAATGTCCATATAAGCGCAAAAAATCACCTGAATATGCTTACAGCAAAATGGCAGGACTCCTTCTTCTCACTTGATGCCAAAAGCCTGCTCAATGAGCTGAGAGAGGCAAATGCAAAAATGTTCCTTATAAAGGGAATGGCTGTAAATGCCGTTGTCAGGAAGGCAGCTCCGCACAGCAGGGGCACCGTTAACAAGAATGACCTCGAAGAACAGCTCATTACCCTTTCGGCCTATCAGGACGAAATGTCTGTATGTCAAAGAATGACAGATGCCTATGCCGCAGATCTTGGCAGCTGTTATAACGGCCGGCTCACAGATTGGAATGCAATAGGCGAAATGGCAAATAATGCGCAGGCGCTTGCAGACCGGCTCAGAAATATCAGCGGCAGTGATGAATTCAGGCTCTCTTTTTGTTCAGACAGGTCAAACTTTGAGCTTGCAAAGCGGCTCAATGCGCTTTGGGAGAATTTTGTCAGCGCTAAGGATGCTGTTTATCGCGCGCTTGCGCCAAAGGAGTCTGATGCGCCCGATATCATTGATGCCGAGCTGAGATTCTGCCGTGATGTAAATGATGGTATGCCGATGCTGCGTGAATGGATACACTGGAACAGCTGCGCCGCAGCCTGTGAGCAGCTCGGACTCCGGCCGGTCATAAGGGCGCTTTATGACGGTGTTGATGCCGACAGCATCAAGGGCGCTTACAAAAAGGCTCAGGCTAAGGGGCTTGCCAACAAATATATAGACAGCTATAACGCTCTTAACCGCTTCACGGGGCCATCCTTCGAGAAGAAGGTCGAACAGCTTAAAGCCCTCGACAACGATATTATGGAGCTTACCAGGAAGGAGATATATTGCCGTCTTGCTGCAAAGGTGCCGAATTTTGCGAAGGAAGGCTCGAAGGATCCTCAGCTTGCATCTGTGATGAAGCTCATCAGGAACGGCGGGCGCGGCGTCTCAATAAGGAAGCTGTTTGAACAGCTTCAGGAAGTTATTACAAGGCTTTGCCCGTGTATGCTTATGAGCCCGATCTCTGCGGCTCAGTATCTTGACCCTCACCGTGAGCCTTTTGATCTGGTGGTATTCGATGAAGCGTCACAGATGCAGACCTGCAAGGCGGTCGGTGCTCTCGCAAGAGGCAGGAATGCCGTTATTGTAGGTGATCCTAAGCAGATGCCGCCTACCTCATTCTTCTCTGTCGGCGCTTCCGAGGAGGAGGACTTCGAGACAGAGGATCTTGAAAGCATTCTTGATGACTGTCTTGCGATCAATATGCCTCAGACCAATCTTCTCTGGCATTACCGCAGCCGGCACGAAAGCCTTATCGCTTTTTCTAACCGTCAGTTCTATGAAAACAAGCTTTTCACCTTCCCGTCAGTTAACGACAGAGAAAAGAAGGTCCGTCTTATCCATGTTGACGGAGTATTCGACCGCGGCAAGACCAGACAGAACCGTGCCGAAGCAGAAGCGGTTGTAGAGGAGCTCAGACGCCGTGCACACAGCAAAAAGTCGGCGCAGCTTTCTGTTGGTATAGTTACCTTCAATATTATGCAGCAAAATCTGATAGATGATCTTCTTAACGAGGCGTGCAAAAACGACCCTGTACTTGAAGCGTGGGCGTTCGGCGGCAGTGAGCCTCTCTTTATCAAGAATCTTGAAAATGTACAGGGCGATGAGCGCGATGTGATACTGTTTTCTGTCGGCTATGGCCCCGATGCAGACGGCAAGGTGACGATGAATTTCGGTCCTCTTAACCGCGAAGGCGGCTGGAGGAGACTGAATGTTGCGGTATCAAGGGCGCGCTGTGAAATGGCGGTCTATTCTTCTCTGACCGCAGATATGATAAATCTTTCACGCACCTCATCCGAAGGTGTTGCCGCACTGCGCTCGTTTTTGGAATACGCTTCCGGCAAGGCTATGCCGGAGACTTCCGCGTCTGCCTGCAGGCAAAACAGCGAAGACAGCGCTATTGCAGATACTATTTGCAGGGAGCTTGGCAATATCGGGTTCTCTGCTGTCAAGAATGTGGGCAAATCAGAGTACAAAATAGATATCGGCGTTATCGACCCGGAGGATCCTGATAAATATCTGCTCGGTATCCTGCTGGACGGCTCGTCATACAGCGCCTCCAAAACTACCCGTGACCGTGAGATCGCACAGATAAGCGTGCTTGAAGGACTTGGCTGGTCGCTTCTCAGAGTATGGTCCATCGACTGGTGGGACAATCCCCGCAAGGAGCTTGACCGCGTTTTTGAAAAAGTCAGGGAGGAACAGGAAAAGTCAAGGGAACGCCGCAGCGCTTCCGATACGGAAGATGCATCATGTCAGGATGAGATGGTTACAGGAGCTTTCATAGAAGCAAAGGTTTCTGCTGTTCCGGAAAGACCGGCAGCCAATGCCGCAGCACCTGATGAAGCAAAGAAGCACGAAACGCCTGATGTATCAAAGAGACCGCATGATACCGCCGGAACAGTTCCTGAAATTGTTGCCGCAGGCAAAACCGGAGCGGCTAGGAAAAGCGTTCGCAGATCAGAAGGCTCCGTACATGGCTCCGGTGCCGGTGCACAGCCTGAGACTGTCAAGGCGCCGGAAAAGTCCGGAACTGTTCTGAGCTCAACAGGAGCCGATGTTCAGGCGCTCGCCGCTAAGCTGAAACCGTATAAAATATTCGATCACAAGGTTATATGGCTAAGTGAATATGAGTTTATGGAGCGCGCAAATTCAACAGGCATCAGGAAGCGTCTTGAAGAGATCGTCAGCGCAGAAGCGCCGATAAGCGAAAAAGCATTGATATCAAGGCTTTTTAAGAGCTTTGCGCTTGAAAGCTGCACCGACTCAGCCGTTGAATATTGTCGGAAGCTTATATCAGAGTCGGGCTTCATACGCTCATCTGACGCCGGAAATATCTTTATATGGGCTAAGGGGACCATTCCGGGAGGATGCATTGCCCTCAGAATAAACGGTACCGGACAGGCTGCAAGAACATCGGACGATATACCGCTTGAAGAAGCAGTGAATGCGGTATATGTTATCATGTCCGGATGCGGCTCCGCCGAAAGAAAGGATATTGCGCAGGACTGCGCAAGGCTTATCGGCCTTGCCTATGACAATGCGGCGCAAAAACTTTTTGACAGTGCCGTGACCTACGCCGTAAGAGTAAGAAATCTTGAAAGCACAGACTCCGGAAAGCTCCGTCTGACGAAAAACGGTGTCAAAAGAGCAGAAGCGATCCTTTCGCATAATATATCATAGCTCAAAAAACGAAACCGAAAATCCGAATATTCTGACTTCGTTGTTTGATGCCCGCAGGGGTTGATAACAAATGCGTCAGAATATAGCGGCTTGGGAAGGGGGCTTACCCGCGCAGCCTGATATTTTGCAAAAAATCAATAACCAAGGAGGTCATAAAATGAAAAGTAAAAAATCAAAAAAATTTTTGTCAGTGCTGATGTGCACACTGCTCGTCGGCTCGGTATCGGCAGCAGCGCAGGCAGGTACTGCTGACGCAAATGCAGCCGATGAATACTACGAAGACGCTCCGCTGGAAAGCGGTATTGAAGAAATTGATCCCGACGACTATGACAAGGATTTCAAATTCAATGCGGTGGACGATACCGGCGATGATATAGGTATTGCGCCGGGCGCTGTGTTTGTCTATGGCGATTTCACCTGCCGGTATGATTGCTATGACGACGATTACGGCAACAGCTTCAAGGAAATGGTTATTACAAAATACAACGGCAGCAGCGCGGATGTAGTTATTCCGGAAAATATATATGGCGTCAGCGTTGCAGGCATAGCCGACGAAGCTTTCAAAAACTGTACGGGAATAAAGAGCATAACTATACCGCATTGTGTTTCGGATATCGGCGCAGGAGCGTTTATGGGCTGTACAGGTCTTGCCGGCATAAGACTCCCAAGAGGCATAAGCGGGATAGGCTATCAGACATTTAAAAACTGTACGGCTCTTGCAAGCGTCAGAATACCCGACAGCGTTACGGTTATTTGCGGGGAAGCTTTTTACGGCTGTAGTTCTTTAAAGAGCGTTTATCTGCCCGGAAGCATCACGGATATATATGACAGTGCTTTTTATGGCTGTACATCGCTCGAAGCCGCAAACATTCCCTATAATACAACGGATGTCAATTCAAAGGTGTTCGGCGGCTGTTCTGCCCTGAAATGCATGACCGTTCCTTACGATGTTTCTTTTATTCATCCTGATGCTTTTGAGGGATGCAGGAGCGACATGACGGTATACGGCAGTACCGGAAGCTATGCGGACGGATATGCAAACGAAAATGAGCTTCCGTTTCTGAGCAGTGTTTCCTTTGAGCAGATCTCTTTTGTTCCCGATTCAATATATCTTGGTGAGACGCTTGATTTTTCTTTTAAAGGAACCGGCGGTACAGGAACATTCGTGTATGAGTGCTTTGCTGATGATGCGGACGACAAAACAGTGTATAGCAGTACCAACACAACAGGCAGCTTTACTTTTGCGCCGAAAAGCTCAGGAATGCATACTGTTTCATTTGTGGCAAAAGACAGCAGCGGCGCAGAATTCAGGAGTGCAGCTGAGGTTGAGGTAATTGAAGTGGAAAACAATTCCGCTGTTTCGGCAGAAAGCATCAAAAAGGGCGAAAGCGTAACGATAAACGCTTCTGTAACGGCTGTTCCCGAAAAGTACCAGTATGCTTATGTGGTACAGGCTCCGAACGGTAACTGGACAGTCCTCAAAAACTACAGCACAGCGGCTGTACATACATGGACACCGGCTTCAGCAGGCAGATATACAATTCAGGTAAAGGCAAAGAACAGCGCCGGAACAGTTCTTGTCAAGTCGTTTACACTGAATGTGGCCAGCGCACTTGCAAATAATTCTGCCGTTTCTGCATCAACTGTCACCAAGGGACAGAGCGTTACCTTCACAGGCAAGGCAACAGGCGGCACAGCGCCATATCAGTATGCTTATGTGGTGCAGTCTCCGAGCGGTAACTGGACAGTTCTCAAAGGTTACAGCACAGCGGCGTCGCACACATGGACGCCGGCATCAACAGGAAAATATACTCTGCAAATAAAGGTAAAGGACAGCAGCGGTACGGTGAAGATAAAGAGTTTTACTCTCAATGTTGCAGCTGAGCTTATAAATAATTCTTCCGTTTCTGCATCAGCCGTCACCAAGGGGCAGAGCGTGAATTTCACAGGCAAGGCAACAGGCGGCACAGCGCCCTATCAGTATGCTTATGTGGTGCAGGCTCCAAGCGGAAACTGGACAGTTCTCAAAGGCTACAGCACAGCGGCGTCGCACACATGGACGCCGGCATCAACAGGAAAATATACTCTGCAAATAAAGGTAAAGGACAGCAATGGTACGGTGAAGATAAAGAGCTTTACTCTCAATGTTTCTTGAATGTTAATGTATAATTTGACTTTTTTAAGTTTAAGTGCTATAATAAAAATGTAAAAATATTTTTCCGGCGGTCCGAATAAAAAGCTTTATTTATAACAGGAGGTAATACTTATGAAAAGAAAGCAATCCCATAAAATACTGTCGGTGCTGCTGTGTGCACTGATGGCAGCTTCGGCATCTGTGGCATTGCCGACAGTGATCGAAAACGGCAGTCTCCAGGCAAATGCTTATGATGATTATGCTTATGATGATTATGATGATTATGATTATGAAGAGGAATATTGGGACGAAGAGGGAGAAGAGGACGAAGATGACGAAGATGACGAATTAAGGTTTCGTGCAGGTGACGTTTTTAGCTCCGGAGATTTTACATGTTATGTATATACTAATCCTTATTGTGACTACTGTTTGAGAATTGTCAGCTATAACGGCAGCAGTGCGAATGTTGAGGTTCCGGATCAGATATTCGGTATGAATGTTAAAGCAATAGGCTCCGAAGCATTTTCAGGCTGCACGAGAATTAAGTCTGTAAATCTTCCGGACAGCATTCAGGAGATAGGTTCTGATGCATTCAAAGGCTGTACTGCGTTGGAAAGCTTTGTTGTTCCGGATGATGTGACATATATAGGTGATTATGCTTTTTTCGGCTGCACAAATCTGAGGATGATGGTGTGCTATTCCTATCCTTATGATGAGTATGACTCCTACTACATATCTGACAATGCATTCAACGGATGCAATAATCTTGTTATCTATGGAGAATATACGGACCCGAGAAGCTATATTGAGGAATATGCCGACTCTCATAATATCCCGTTTGTGGCGCATGTAAAAGTTGAACAAAAAACGGTTGCTCCCAATATTATGTTCCTTGGCGATCAGATCAAATACAGATTTAAAGGAAAAGGCGGTACAGGTATATACAGCTATAAGTGCAGTATTACCGATCCTGACGGCACATCGGTATTTGAGGGCGAAAATGAGACGGGTGATTTTGATTTTACCCCCAAAAAGGCAGGAGCATATAGTATATCAGCAGTCGCAACAGATTCAAACGGTATCAGCAGCAGTGCAATAAGCTCATCGCTTGAGATCAGAAACGTAAAGAACAATTCTACGATCTCAGAAACCAGTATCAATAAGGGTGAGAGCGTAACTATCAACGGATCGGTAACAGCTATCCCGCAGAAGTATCAGTATGCATATGTTGTACAGGATCCTAACGGCAAATGGACTGTGCTGCAGAACTACAGCAGTGCATCTTCAGTTAAGTTTACTCCGTCTTTGATCGGTATATATAAAATACAGGTAAAGGCTAAGAACAGTACAGGCACAGTTTTCATAAAGGAGCTTGCTCTCAAAGTAAATGCTGCTTTTACAAATGATTCGACCATCTCAAAGACGACTATTGCAAAGGGTCAGAGCGTTGTGCTCAAGGGCGCGGCATCATACGGTGTAGCTCCTTATCAGTATGCTTATGTAGTACAGGCTCCCAACGGCAAGTGGACAGTCCTCAAAGGCTACAGCACAGCGGCTTCATACACATGGACACCTGCATCTGCCGGTAAGTATACTGTTCAGATAAAGGCAAAAGACGGTCATGATGAGGTTAAGGTGAACTCATTCACACTTAATGTTGTCAGCGGACTTACAAGCACTTCAACTGTTTCTGCATCAAGCGTTAAAAAGGGACAGAGCGTTACCTTCAATGCTTCGGCAGTCGGCGGTACAGCGCCCTATCAGTATGCTTATGTGGTACAGGCTCCGAGCGGAAAGTGGACAGTTCTCAAAGGCTACAGCACAGATGCAAGCCACAAGTGGGCTCCTGCATCTGTAGGCAAATATACTCTCCAGATCAAGGTGAAGGACGCAAAGGGTACAGTTTCGGTAAGCTCATTTACTCTTAATGTTGCAGGATCTGAGCTGACAAACGCTTCTGTTGTTTCTGCATCAAGCGTAAAGAAGGGACAGAGCGTTACCTTCACGGGCAATGCGACAGGCGGCACAGCGCCCTATCAGTATGCTTATGTTGTCAAGGCTCCTAACGGCAAGTGGACAGTCCTCAAGAGCTACAGCACAGCCGCAAGCCACAAATGGGCTCCTGCATCTGTAGGTACATATACTCTCCAGATAAAGGTCAAGGACAGCAAGGACACAGTTAAAGTAAAGGAATTTACTCTTGCAGTCAAAGCATAACAAGTGTATATAGTGTAATAATGATCCCTCTGTTGTCGCAGTATGTGATGACAGAGGGATCTTCTGTTTTGCCGCCTTTTTCCGCCGGAAAAGGGTTCTCCCCGTGTAAATCGCCGGCGCGGAATTGATTGAAAAAATGGCAGCCGCGATCCCGCCGTAAATTGATTTCCGTGGCATTTTCAAAATATTGCTTGCAATTTCGGAAGATATATGTTATAATGATTTAGCTTTTGAAAACCGCTGCTTGTGGTGGGGTTCAGAGCCCGGCGTGAGCCGTACTTTGAAACGGACAGTCCTCTGCTTTTGAAAGGAGCATATCTGTTATGCCCGGAGCAAGAATGTCTGAAATAAACAGGAGGAATATCAAGATGGACGCACTTAAAATGATCGCAGCTGCTTCAATGAAGGAAGAGGCAAAGGTACCGAAGTTTGAGATCGGTGACACAGTAAAGGTAAGCGTTAATATCCGCGAGGGTGAAAGAGAAAGGATCCAGATGTTTGAGGGAACCGTTATTGCCCGCAGAGGCAGCGGTGTTGCTGAAACATTCACAGTCCGCCGCGTATCCTACGGCGTTGGCGTGGAGAGAGTTTTCCCCATTCATTCTCCTAACGTTGTCGATGTGCAGGTAGTAAGAAAGGGCCGTGTTCGCAGGAGCAAGCTCTACTATCTCCGTGACAGAGTCGGTAAGGCTGCAAAGGTTAAGGAACAAATCAGATAATCTTCGGAAAAGGGGCATTTATGTCCCTTTTTTGCTATCTGCTCTTATCAGCTCACGGGCTGCGGGCAGATAACAATACCTAAGGAGTATCGGAAGGAAGGAATATATAACATAATACGGGAGGTCGCCTGATATGAAATACAGTGAGATAAGAAAGACCCGCAGATATAAAAGAGAAAGAGCTGCCGACGGCATGGCTGTCACAAGAAGCGCTTTTGAGACACTGCTTGTTTTTATGCTTCTCCTGTTTGCGGCGGCTGCCGTTTTGCTGGTATTCCTTAATGTGGTGACATTTAATAAGGTCCTGGACGGTAATGTGCAGAATTACAGTGTTGTTACTGTAAAAGCAGACGACCTGAAAAAAGGAGATATCGTTTCCGTTAAAACTGAAAAAAATATCTCCGCAGGTGAGATAATAGCTTTTGAGGGTGAAAAAATAGCTATAGGCACAGACCCCGAAAAGAATGTTAATTGTGTGCAGATAGGCGGACAAAGATACTTCTCTTATGAGGAGCTTGGCAAGGTGCTTGATGAATTTGTTGTACCTGAGGGGTATCTTATGCTAAACGGCGACCTTAATTCATCGGAGTCTCTTGTGGTGGGTGAGCTTGTGCCGGAAAGCTATGTGACAGGCAAGGCAAGCATTGTGCTCTATCCGTTCTCACTTTTCGGAAGGTCGGCTGACTATCTGAAAAAATGATCTGCATTTTGGAGCACTATAGTACACACCTTCTTTGAACAAACGGCAGGATTTTTTGATAATGCATTATGAGGAGGCGTGTTTTATGCTGCCGGAGAAAAATAACGAACCGGCTGAGGCTGATAACGGCAGATGGATAGTCGAGATACTTTTTGATCTGATAGGAACCGTATTTGCGGCGTTCTTTGCTGCGCTGATAGTGCTTAGCCTGTTTTGCAGGCAGGTCACAGTCGAAGGCGATTCAATGAATGACACACTGCACAATGAAGAGAGGCTTCTTGTATCGTGCTGGTGCTATGAGCCTAAGTGCGGCGATATCGTTATAGTAACACACGGAGAAAAGCTTGCGGAGCCTATCGTGAAGAGAATAATAGCCACTGCCGGCCAGACTTTAGAAATAGACAGTCAGACAGGCGACGTTATAGTTGACGGCGTTCTGCTGAAGGAGGACTATATCAAGGGCATTACCCGTACTGTGATAGATGCCGGCGAGATACCGAGGGTCATTCCGGAGGGCTATGTATTTGTAATGGGCGATAACCGTGAGAATTCTCTTGACAGCCGCTCAAGGAGAGTGGGGCTTGTTCCTGTCGAAAATATTGTAGGCAAAGCCTTTATGAGGTTTTTCCCTTTTGATAAATTAAGCGGTATCTGATGATTTTTGAGGTGTAAAAATGGCAAAGAATATAAAAAACGATGAAAACCTGAAAATTAATGAAGAAATTGATGAGGAAACAGCTGAGGAGATCGCACTGAGACAAGAGGAGAAATTTTCTTTTTCAGGATTTATTTATGACTGGGTGGGAACTCTGCTCATCGCGTTTGCTGTGCTCCTGCTTGTGATGGCGTTCTTTTTAAGGCAGATAACTGTAAACGGTTCCTCAATGAACGATACTCTTCAGAATAAGGACAGACTTGTAGTGTCGAGCTTTATGTATGAACCTTCGCCGGGCGATATAGTCGTTGTGACACACGGCGAAAAGTTTGACGAGCCTATAATCAAGAGAGTTATCGCCGTTGAAGGGCAGCACCTTGAAATAGACTATTTTAACAATAAGGTCATTGTTGACGGCAATGTACTTGATGAGAGCTATGCAAAGGGCATAACGATACGTCTGACTAACTCAACGCAGATACCAGATACTATCCCTAAGGGCTATGTGTTTGTGATGGGCGATAACCGTGAGGATTCACTTGACAGCCGAAGCCGCAAGATAGGCCTTATCCCTGTAGAGAATATCATCGGCAAGGTCATATACAGGATCTATCCGTTTGAAAAGATGGGTACGGTCGATTGATCTTTTACAAATTTAAAAGTTAAAATAAAGTCCGGAGCAGTAAATCAGCGTGTGTTAAGAGGTTTTCGCAAAGCACAGCTGATT
The DNA here is from genome assembly GCA_902802105.1 of uncultured Ruminococcus sp. Taxonomy (GTDB): domain Bacteria; phylum Bacillota; class Clostridia; order Oscillospirales; family Acutalibacteraceae; genus UBA1213. The sequence continues at coordinate 28,723 of CADCKR010000006.1, read as the reverse complement.
TACTTTATTCTGCGGGCGGCAGGAGTATAACTGATCAAAATTCAGCGGTTTTAGGAAGGGGGTCCGGGGGAGAACCCTTTTTCCGCCGGAAAAGGGTTTCCCCCGTGTGACCTGCCGGCGCAGAAATCACAGGCGGGGAGTATGTCACAGATAAGGAGTATTGTCATGGAAGAGTTGAAGTCTATACAGTGGTTTCCCGGGCACATGACCAGAACCAAAAGAAGGATAGAAGCGCAGCTGAAGCTTATTGACGCAGTGGCGGTACTGCTTGATGCGAGAGTGCCGTATTCAAGCTGCAATCCCGACCTGAGAAGTATTATCAACAATAAGCCGCGGCTTGTGATACTTAATAAATGCGATATGGCTGACCCTGCGGAAACTAAAAAATGGCTTGAGCTTTTCCGCGAAAAGGGAACTGCCGCCATTGCGCTTGACTGCCGCTCCGGAAAGGGCATGAACGGCTTTGTTCCGGCTGTAAGGACTGTTCTTGCAGAAAAGCTTGAAGGCTGGAAAGCAAAGGGTATGTCCGGCAGAACAATAAAGGTAATGGTGGTAGGTATACCGAATGTGGGTAAATCGTCGTTCATAAACCGCCTTGCCGGACAGAACCGCGCCAAGGTAGAGGACAGACCCGGCGTTACAAGAGGCAATCAGTGGTTCACCGTAAGCAAGGGCTTCGACCTGCTTGATACTCCCGGTGTGCTCTGGCCTAAGTTTGACGATAAATCGGTTGGCGAAAAGTTGGCGTATATCGGCTCGGTAAAGGACGATATTCTTGACACCGAGCACCTTGCAGGGCGCTTGCTGGAATATCTGAGGGATAATTTCCCAGACGCCCTTTCGGCAAGATACAAGCTGACCGCTGAGGAAATGACGGGCGCTCAGGGCTATGAGATGCTTGAACTTGTAGGAAGAAAGCGCGGTATGCTCATCTCCGGCGGAGAGATAAATACAGAACGCGCCGCCTCAACGGTGCTTGACGAGTTCAGGAGCGCAGCTCTGGGCAGGATAACCCTTGACCGCGCCGCAGACTGTTCAAGCATCCGCGTGTGACGCGCGGCGGGGTGATAATATGGAAGATATGCTTAAATATGAGAATTATTACTATGATATGGGCTGCGTCAATATATGCGGCGTTGATGAAGCCGGAAGAGGTCCGCTTGCGGGGCCTGTATGCGCGGCGGCTGTGATACTTCCGAGAGGGCTTGTTATAGAGCAGGTGAACGATTCCAAGAAGCTCACCGAAAAAAAGCGTGAGATGCTTTTTGATATTATCAAAGAAAAGGCCGCTGCATACAATATTGCGTGGGCGTCGGTAGAGGAGATAGAAAGCATGAACATCCTCAACGCCACGATGCTTGCGATGAAGAGGGCGGTAGAGGGTCTGCCGGTAAAGGCGGGCTTTGCGCTGATAGACGGCGACAAGCGGCCGAGGCTTGATATCCCGTGTGTAGATGTGGTAAAGGGCGATTCTCTTTCGGAATCCATTGCGGCGGCTTCGATACTTGCGAAGGTGAGCAGGGACAGGCTGATGGTCGCTCTTGCCGAAAAATATCCGGAGTACGGCTTTGAAAAGCATAAGGGCTATGCTTCCGAATTTCACAGGAATATGATAAGAGAGCACGGCCCCTCAGAGATACACCGGCTTTCGTTCCTTGGCGGCATACTGCATCCCGAACAGAAAAAAACACGCACCAAGGCGCAGCTTTGCGGCATAAACGGCGAGGACGATGCGCTCAGGTACCTTACCGGCAAGGGCTATGAGCTTGTCGTGAGGAATTTTCGCGCTGAACGCGGCGAGATAGATATTATAATGAAGGACGGCGGCGATATCGTTTTTGTCGAAGTGAAGGCGCGAGATATAAATTCGCTTGCGCGGCCGTCCGAGAGCGTTACTCTGCGCAAGCAGAAAAAGCTCATTCAGACTGCGCTTATTTATATGCAGAAGACCTCGTGCGGGCTCCAGCCGAGATTTGATATTGTCGAGGTGGTTTATAACCCTGCGATACCTGAACCTGCAATTACCCATTTTGAAAACGCTTTCAGCGAATAGCGCTGCATAGGTCTGAGCAAAGGAATGATATTATTGAGATTGTTTGATCTGCATTGTGATACGCTTTATCGGGCATATATGGAAAACGGCAGTCTTACTGACGACAGGTTCCATATATCATATAACAAAATACAGGGCATCTCACCGTATATACAATGTATGGCTGTATGGATACCGGATGAATACAGGGGCGCAGACGCCGAGGAGCTGTTCAGGGGCTGTACAGAAAAGCTGAAAGGTGAGCTGAGGAAAAACGGCATTGTTCAGTGCCGCAGCGCCGGGAATATAAAAAAGACAGCCGCTTCTGGCGGCAGGGGCGTTGTGCTCACGGTAGAGGGCGGCGCCGTGCTTGCCGGCAGGCTTGAAAATATCCGTACTCTCAGGGATGCGGGCGTAAGGATGCTTACGCTTACATGGAACGGCGCAGACGAGCTTGGCGACGGAGTGGGCGTGGAAAACGCCGGCGGTCTTACGGAATTCGGCAGGGCTGCGGTAGGTGAGCTTGAAAAAAATGACATCATTATTGATATATCTCACGCAAGCGAAAGGCTTTTCTATGACGTTGCGGAGCTTGCCGAAAGACCCTTTGCGGCGTCGCATTCCGATTCAAAAAGCATTGCGCCTCACCGAAGGAACCTTACCGATGAGCAGTTTTGTATTATCCGACAGAAGGGCGGCATTGTAGGGCTGAATTTTTGCCGAGATTTTCTTAATAAACAGGCGACAAATGCAAAAATGTATGATATAATAAGGAACGCAGAGCATTTTCTTGCTTTGGGCGGCGAAAAGACCGTTGCTATAGGCGGCGACCTTGACGGAGCCGATATCCCGTCTGATATGGAAGGCATAGCCGCTTTGCCGCAGCTTTACGAAATGTTCTTGCACCACAACTACAGTGAGGAGCTTGTGAGAGATATATTCTTTGACAATGCTTCGGACTTTTTCTCACGCTACGAGAGCGGGTACGCTCAGGTATGAGGGAATAATTTCACGAAAGAGGGAAGTAAAATGAATTACAACAGTACGCGCAGCAAAAACACGGTGGTTTCGGCTTCACAGGCTATCGCTCAGGGCATCTCCGAGGAGGGCGGCCTTTTTGTGCCTCAGTCTCTTCCCAGGTATTCTGACGAAGATATCAAGGCTCTTGCCGCGGCTGACTACAGGGGCAGAGCAAAGAAGATATTCGGCGATTTTCTCGGCGATTTTACAGAGCAGGAGATAGCCGAAAGCGTAGACGCTGCTTATACGGCTGAAAAGTTCGGCTCGGATAATCCTGCGCCGATATCATACATCGAGAGCGGCAGCACAAGAATGTCCGTTTTAGAGCTCTGGCACGGTCCTACCTGCGCATTCAAGGATATGGCGCTCCAGATACTCCCGCACCTGCTCACAAAGTCGCTCAATAAGACATACAGCGGCAAGGAGGCAGTCATCCTTGTGGCTACCAGCGGCGACACCGGCAAGGCAGCGCTCGAAGGATTTAAGGATGTAGACGGCACAAGGATAATGGTATTCTATCCCGTAAACGGCGTCAGCCCGATGCAGAAGCGCCAGATGGCTACACAGAAGGGCGGCAACGTCAGCGTTGTGGCTATCGAGGGCAATTTCGACGATGCTCAGACCGGCGTTAAGAAGATATTTACAAACAGTGAGATAAAGGCAAAGCTTGCAGCAAACAACAAGCTTTTTTCCAGCGCTAATTCCATCAACTGGGGCAGACTGCTCCCGCAGGTAGTATATTATTTCTCCGCATACTGCGATATGCTCAATGCCGGAAAGATAGCTCCCGGCGACAAGATAAACGTGGTAGTTCCTACAGGCAATTTCGGCAATATCCTTGCTTCGTTCTATGCAATGAATATGGGTCTGCCGGTAAATAAGTTTATCTGCGCTTCAAACTCAAACAACGTGCTTACAGACTTCATCAGAACAGGCACATACGACAAGCAGCGCAAATTCTATACAACTATCTCTCCTTCAATGGATATACTTGTGTCAAGCAATCTTGAAAGACTTCTCTATCACCTTACGGACGGCAATGCTGAGAAGGTGGCAGGATGGATGGAAAAGCTTTCATCCGAGGGCAGATATACTGTAGACGATGATGTAAAGGCAAAGCTTGACGCTATGTTCTACGGCGGCTTCTGCGATGACGAGAATACACAGAAGACCATTGCAGAGCTTTACAAGGAAGAAAACTACCTCTGCGACACTCATACTGCCGTTGCTGTAAATGTATATAAGCAGTATGTTTCCGAGACAGGCGACACCACACCTGCCGTTATAGCTTCTACCGCAAGCCCCTATAAGTTTGCAAAGAGTGTGCTTGAAGCAGTGTGCAGCGATGAGCTTCCCGCAGATGAGTTCGCAATGGTAGAGGAGCTTTCTGCAAAGACAAAGACACCTGTTCCTGCTCCGCTTGCATCTCTCAGGGACGCACAGGTGCGCTTTACTCTGGAGTGCAGGGTGGACGAAATGCCGTCAGTCGTGCTGGAAAGTCTTTCTATAAAATGAGGACGGGCAAATGGCAGTTTATGCAATAGCAGACCTTCACCTTTCCTTTGGAACTGATAAGCCTATGGATGTTTTCGGGGGATGGCAGAACTACACTGAGCGTATACGGCAGAACTGGCAGAGGCTCATTACGGATGATGACACGGTAGTCATAGCCGGCGATATATCATGGGCTATGAAGCTCCAGGATACAGAGGCGGATTTCCGCTTTATCAACGCGCTAAGCGGCAGGAAGATAATAATGAAGGGCAACCACGACTACTGGTGGACTACCAAGTCCAAAATGGACAAGTACCTTCACGAAAAGGGCTTTGACACCATGTCGATACTTCATAATAATTATTATGTATGCGGCGGTACTGCGCTTTGCGGTTCACGCGGCTGGTTCTATGACGCCGAAACGGATGCTGATATGCTCATCCTGAAAAGAGAGGTCGGCAGACTTCGCATGAGCATTGAGCCGGCTGTCAGGGACGGCTATGACCCGGTGGTGTTTTTGCATTATCCGCCTGTATACAATAATATGGAGTGCAGTGAGATACTTGATGTGCTCAGGGAGTATAATATTAAAAAATGCTTCTATGGCCACATACACGGCGGCAATGCTGCAAAGCGCGCCTTCATAGGCGAAAAGTACGGCATAAGCTTCCGACTGATAGCCTGCGATTTTCTGGGATTTATGCCTTTGGCGATAAATTGACGGCTTCGGCGCACAAAAAAATGTGCATCATGCCGGGGACGCATGAAAAAAACAGGGAATTTGTAAAGAAAAAAGGTCTGTAAAACTTGATAATCTGACAATTATGTGTTATAATAGCTATTGATTTTCAGTTTTAAATGGAGGAAGAACAAAATGAAACTCATATCATCAAACAGTGTTGAAACCAACCGCTACGAGCTCGTCATCGAGATCGACGGCGAGACCTTTATGAAGGCTGTAAACGCTGTCTATAAAAAGCAGGTAAAGAACATCAACATCCGCGGATTCAGAAAGGGCAAGGCTCCGCGCTCGATCATCGAGAGAGAGTACGGCTCAGGCGTTTTCTATGAGGACGCACTCAAGGATATCTATCCCCAGGCTATAGCTGATGCCGCTGAGGAAGCAGGCCTTAATATCGTCAAGGACAAGATCGACCTTGATGTTGAGAAGGCAGGTCCTGACGGCGTAACTCTCAAAGCTGTGATCACGGTCGAGCCTGAGGTCACTGTCGAGAACTACAAGGGCATCTCCTACAAGCCCATGTCTCTTGAAATAACAGACGAGGATATCAGCAAGGAGATCGACAAGGTGCGCGACAGAAACAGCCGTACCGTTACTGTTGAGGACAGAGAGGCTGCAAACGGCGATATCGCTGTTATCGACTTCAAGGGTCTCAAAGACGGCGTTGCATTTGAGGGCGGCACAGCAGAGAACTACAGCCTTACACTCGGCAGCGGCGCATTTATTCCCGGCTTTGAGGATCAGGTCGTCGGCCACAAGACAGGCGACGAGTTCACAATAGACGTTGCTTTCCCGGAGGATTATCCGGAGGAGAGCCTTAAGGGTCAGCCCGTACAGTTCGAGGTAAAGATCAATGAGCTGAAGGTAAAGGAGCTTCCTGAATTTGATGATGATTTCGTCAAGGATATCAGTGAGTTCGACAATGTTGACGCATATAAGGCAGACGTCAGGGAGAAGCTTGCCGAGGCAAGAAAGAGCGCTGCTGATGACGACAAGGAGCGTCAGGTAGCCGACAAGCTCCGTGAGCTGCTCCAGGCTGAGATCCCTGAGGCTATGTATGAGAACCAGGTGGATTACCTTGTAGACGAGTTCGAGATGAGACTCAAATCACAGGGCATCGACCTTCCGACATATATGCAGTATACAGGCCTTACAGACGAGAAGCTCCACGACACATATTATGACAGAGCAGTATCTCAGGTAAAGGTAAGACTTGCACTCAAAAAGATAGCAGAGCTTGAAGGCCTCAGACCCTCAGAGGAGGATGTTGAGAACAAGTTCCAGGAGATGGCAGAAAAATACAAGGTCGATATATCAAGAGTAAAGGCAGCATTTTCAGCCAAGGACCTTGCAGACGACATTGCAGTAGAAAAGGCACTGGAGTTTGTCAAGGATAATGCATCTGCTTCAGAAGAATAATTGATCAGCGATCCCGAATTTCTTTCGGGGTCGTCTTGCATAAAGAAACCGATCTGTGTCAATAATCTGCACAGACGAAACGGAGGTATCTTAATGGCAACAATACCTTATGTCATTGAACAAACTAACAGAGGCGAGCGTTCTTATGATATCTATTCAAGACTGCTCAACGACAGGATCATAATGCTCACAGAGGAAGTAAACAATGTAACGGCGAGCCTTGTTGTAGCACAGCTGCTCTATCTTGAGGGTCAGGACGCAACAAAGGATATCAGCCTTTACATCAACAGCCCCGGCGGCTCGGTGACTGACGGCATGGCTATCTATGATACTATGCAGTACATCAAGTGTGACGTTTCAACTATCTGCATGGGCATGGCAGCAAGCATGGGCGCCTTCCTGCTTTCGGCAGGCACAAAGGGCAAGCGCTTTGCACTGCCGAACAGTGATATTATGATCCATCAGCCCAGCGGCGGCGCACAGGGTCAGGCAACCGATATCATGATCCATGCCGATCACATCATTCAGACAAAGAAAAAGCTCAACGCTATTCTTGCAGCCAACACCGGTCAGCCGATCGAGGTGATCGCAAGAGATACAGAACGTGATAACTTTATGACTGCTCAGCAGGCGTTGGAATATGGTCTTATAGACAAAGTGATCACACATCGATAAGGAGTTGCACAAATGGCAAACAAGGACGAATCCAAAAAGAATATGTACTGCTCATTCTGCGGAAGACCGCAGGATGCAGTAGGCAAGATGATATCCGGCCCGAGTGCATATATCTGTGACGAGTGTGTAAAGCTGTGTATGTCTATTCTTATGAATGATCCTGATCTGCGCAGCGTGAACGAGATGCCGGCAGATGTGGATGATCTGCCGAAGCCTATGGAAATAAAGGCAAAGCTGGATGAATACGTTATAGGGCAGGAAGAAGCCAAGATAGCGCTTGCGGTATCTGTATATAATCATTACAAGAGGATAAACAGCATTGAAAGCAGCGATGTTGCGCTTAACAAAAGCAATGTTCTGCTTTTAGGCCCTTCCGGTGTGGGCAAGACCCTGCTTGCTCAGACACTTGCACGTATTCTTGACGTACCCTTTGCAATAGCTGACGCGACTACTCTTACAGAAGCCGGCTATGTGGGTGAGGATGTTGAAAATATACTCCTGCGTCTTATACAGGCTGCTGATTTCGATGTTCCGAGAGCTGAGAAGGGCATCATCTACGTTGACGAGATAGACAAGATCGCCCGCAAATCAGAGAACCCTTCTATCACAAGGGATGTAAGCGGAGAGGGTGTGCAGCAGGCTCTTCTGAAAATACTGGAGGGCACTGTTTCAAATGTTCCGCCGCAGGGCGGCAGAAAGCATCCTCAGCAGGATTTCATACAGATAGATACATCGAATATCCTGTTTATATGCGGCGGCGCGTTCGACGGGCTTGAAAAGACCGTTGAGAAGCGCATGGGTTCATCCGTGCTGGGCTTCAACGCTGATATAAAGACAAAGAAGGAGCTTGACACAACAAGCTGGATGTCCGACGTAATACCGCAGGATCTTGTAAAGTTCGGACTTATACCTGAGCTCGTGGGCAGACTTCCTGTCATAACGGCTCTCGACGGTCTTGACGAGGGATCTCTTGTGCGCATACTTAAAGAGCCGAAGGACTCACTTCTGAAGCAGTACACAAAGCTGTTTGATATGGACGGAGTGGAGCTTGTATTTGAGGACGATGCTCTGCTTGAGATCGCAAAGAAGGCCATAGACAGACGCACCGGCGCAAGAGGTCTGCGCTCGATCATGGAAGAGACCCTGAAAAAGCTGATGTATGAGATACCCTCAGACGAGAGTGTGGTAAAGATCATTATAAAAGCCGAGACCGTAAGAGACGGTACCGATCCCGTGCTTGAAAGATCGGATTCCAAGAGGATAAAGAAATATACCGGCAACCGCAGGGCTCAGCCCAGGAAGAAGTCTAAAAGATAAATAAAAATATGACCGGCTGACAGATCACAGTGATCTGCCGGCCGGTTTTTTTGCTGTATTTAAGGAAGCACTGATTAAGGCAACACCGCACAAAGACCGCCTAACGGCTTAGCACCACATCTGCTGTGCCCGAAGGAAGATGAGTACTCAGTCCGTAGGACGTGATTTATTCAGTGGTTTCTTAAAATTTACAATGAATATTCCTGAGCAAACCATCGCAAGGGAGATGAGGTTTGCTGCCGTAAAGATGTTCTCGCCAAGAAATACAGCTGACCACATGGCGCCGAAAACAGGTATTAGCAGATTGTAAACCGCTACACGGCTGACGTCATTGTGGAACAGAAGCATTGTCCACAGCATGAAAGCTGTTCCTGCCATTGCCGCAAGATAGATCAGCAGCCAGAAGCAGCCGGCCTCATAGAAGATAAGCCTTCCGCCGCAGAGCAGGCCTGTCAGGGTAAGAGCAGCTCCGCCGAAAATGAGCTGCCATGCGGATATCTGCACCGGACTTCTGCCGGAGGATATCTTTTTGCTTATTACGTTTCCTGCGGCTCCTGAGATGTTTGAAAGTATTACAAGTCCGTCGCCTGCAAGAATGAACCCGCCGAGCGTATTGCCGCCGAGATTCATTATTATAATGCCCGCAAGCCCTATACAGCAGCCGAGTATTTTTTTTGCTGTCAGTCTGTCGCTTTTAAATACCAGCGCCGATATTATCAGCGATGCAAAGGTAGAGACCGAGGTGAGCACGGCCGATTTCGTTCCGCTTACACGCACAAGCCCGATATACAGCAGAAGATACTGCATATAGGTCTGAAAAAATCCGAGAACCGAAACCGGTATGATGTCTTTTTTGCGCAGCAGCATTTTACTGCGCTCTTTGATTATGCCCACGGCAAAAACAATAATGCCTGCCAAAAGAAAGCGCGCTCCGGCAAATATCAGCTTTGAGGGGATATCCTCACTTTCAATGCGGAACATCTGATATCCGGACTTTATGCACGGGAAAGCCGAGCCCCACATCAGGGTGCATAAAACGGATATAGCAGCCACAAAGGGAGTGCTGCTTTTAATGCTGCTCTTCGTTTTGTCTGTCATTGCCGAACCTCTCAAGAAAATTATGCTCTTCGCCCTCAAAATAATATCCGATAACAGTGCTCAGGTTGACGCGCTCCACACTGCGGAAAATGTTCATCTCCACCTGCGGATTCACCTTTTTCAGCTCACGGATGAGCTGCTTTATCTCCTGCCGCTTTGAGGTGCCTGTGCCGTCGGATCGTGCGTTCTGCTCCGTAAACCTGCACGCGCACTGCAAAAAGTCAAGCTTGTTGTAGTTTTTCCACGAGATTATATCCTTCTCACGGATGTAATACATAGGTCTTATCAGCTCCATACCCTCAAAGTTGGTGCTTTTTATGCGCGGCATCATAGTCTGCACCTGTGCGCCGTAGAGCATACCCATGAGTATTGTTTCGATAACATCGTCAAAGTGATGGCCGAGAGCTATCTTGTTGCAGCCAAGCTCCTGCGCCTGCTTGTAGAGGTGTCCGCGCCTCATGCGCGCGCAAAGGTAGCAGGGATTTTTTTCAATGTTCACTACAGAGCTGAAAATATCCGTTTCAAATATTTTTATCGGTATTTCGAGTGTCCGGGCGTTCTGTATTATTTTCTGCCGGTTTGCGGGAGTATATCCGGGGTCCATTACGATAAATTCCATGTCAAAGGGATAGTCGCCGTGACGTGAAAGCTCCTGCATCAGCTTTGCAAGCAGCATCGAGTCCTTGCCGCCGGAAATGCACACTGCGATCCTGTCGCCGCGGCTGATAAGACGGTAATCCTTAACTGCGCCGATAAATTTATGAAAAAGCGTTTTTTTATATTTTGTGATTATGCTGTGCTCCGCTGCATTGTAATTTTCCATACAGTTCACTGTCCTTTTCAGAGCCTTTTTTTAAACAGGCTCTCAGAAGAATTTCCGAAAAAATCTGTCTATAGTGCTCGCTATCATGTTTCCGATCCTGCCCGCTGCATTGTCGGAGACTTTTTTCTTTTTTTTATCATCGAAAAAATCTATCGTATCGGCGGCGATGCGCTGCACGAGCTGAGCTTCGTTCCGGAATCCCTCAGGCAGTGTGAATCCCGTGTACCACACGCCCGGATAATCCCACTGCTTGTAGCTGTAATCTGAGATAGTGCGGTTATCTACAACAAATGTGATATCCGGATTTGTTTGCTGTGCAAGCTTCAGCGCCTTGTCTCTGATTTTTTGCACACGTTCCTCTACATCTTTTATATCATCTTCGTTATATTGCTCCACGTTTTTCACTTCTCGTCAGTTCATATATTTTTCAACAAGCGTATTATATCATCAAAGCTGTCATGTGTCAATCAGCCGGTGACTTTCAAGCTTGGAACTCAAAATAGTGAATAGTGGATAGTGAAAAGTTAAAAGTAACCAGCTTCTACGGGCGGCAAGTAAATTAGCGTCTGTAAAAGGAGTTTTTGCAAAGCACCGCTGATGCACCTGCTTCTACGGGCGGCAAGCTGCCGCTCCCAATTCGCTTCTTGTTCAACACATACTGTAGTCCGTGCCGCCGCGGCAAGTAAATCAGCGTCTGCTAAAGAAGTTTCGTCAAAAGACGCTGATGCACCTGCTTCTACGGGGATGACTAAAGAATGAGCAGAACAAAGCGAGTGTAAACGAGCGGAGCGGACACGGCACCGGCGGCTCGCCGGCGCCGGTGGGGCAGGAAAATTTTGAAAGTGGATTTACGACTGTTGGCATAAACGGGGCGGATGTGAAATATTATTTGATAACAGACAAATACCAAAGGAAGGCTATCGAAAGGAATGGTACGGATGAACGAAATTACAGACAGCTTCAACAGCGCCGCTGATATACTCTGCGATGATTTGCAGGGCATAGTCAGGGCATTGCCGGAAGGTAAACGCGCGACCGTTCAGGAAATAAGACTGCGGCTGAACAGACCGATAACCCTGACGGACGGCAGCTCTACACTGTTTCTTGACAACGGCGGCAGAGTGCTTTATTCCCTGAGCGACAAGGCGTGTATAGTAACTCAGCGGCAAATATATGATACGTTCAGGCGCTTGTGTGGTTATTCCGTATATAGCTGCGAAAATGACATAAAACACGGCTTCATTACCGTAAGAGGCGGTCACCGGGTGGGACTGTGCGGCACTGCGGTATGTACAGACGGCAGAATAACCGCTGTAAATGATATTTCATCACTGAATATCAGGATATCCCGCCAGATAAAGGACGTTTCAAAGGAGCTTATCTCACGGCTCTATCCGTTTGGCGGCGGAATACTTATTGCCGGGTCGCCTTCGAGCGGAAAAACAACACTTTTGCGTGACCTTGCCCGCTGCCTGTCGCTTGGCATCGGCTGCCGTATAATGCGCACGGCCGTGATAGACGAAAGAGGAGAAATGTCCGGCAGCTTTCACGGCGCGCCGGCAAATGACCTTGGTTTGTGCGATATTCTGAACGGCTACCCGAAAGGCGAGGGCATATTGCAGGCAATAAGGGCGCTCTCTCCGCAGGTGATAATTTGTGACGAAATAGGAGATATTGACGATCTGCGCAGCGCATCACGCGGCTTCAACGCCGGAGCAATGATCATCGCTTCTGTACACGCGGGTTCATACAATGAGCTTTGCCGCAGGAGCTTTGCGGATGAACTGAAAAGCTGCGGCGCTTTTCGTTTTGTGGTCATGCTTGACTCATCCGACCATCCGTGCCGGATAAAGGAGCTTGTTGATCTTGAAAAGGAGAGCCTATGAATACTGAAATAATGCGTGTTCTGGGATGCCTGCTGTTAGCGCTGTGCGGTACGCTTTCCGGCTATGCAATGAGCCGTTCATATAAGCGGCGGGTATTGCTCATGGGTGAATATCTGCGCTTCCTTACTCAGGCGCAGTCGGTAATTGGCTACACGGCAGAGGAGGCTGCTTCGCTGCTTGAAGGCATAAAGGGACTTGCGCTGATGCGCCCGATAATTGATGAAGCGCTGCGGCAGCTGCGTGAGGGCAGTTCGTTTGAAAGCGCATGGTGCAGTGCGGCCGGGCGCTTTGTTCCGGATAAGGATGACCGTGAGCTGCTGTGTTCATTCGGCGAGAGCTTCGGCACGAGCAACATAAGCGGAGAGCTTTCAAAGCTTGAACTTCACAAGGTCAATGCGTCCCGCCGCTATGACGAGCTTTCTCAGGAGCTGAAAACAAAAAGCCGCCTGTACCGTACAGTCGGTACATTTTGCGGCGTCCTTACAGCATCACTTTTATTATGATAACGATGCAGTCAAGGGGTAAACGGAAAAGTTAAAAGCTGCGCAGGCATATACTTTTTTTATGGTTACGCTGCCGGATATTCATGAATAATGAAAAGGTGAGAAAATGAATATTGATTTTATTTTCAAAATTGCAGCAATAGGAATAATCGTTGCCGTGCTGAGCCTTGTGCTTTCACGTTCGGGGCGTGAAGAACAGGCTATGATGACTACCCTTGCCGGACTTATCGTGGTGCTGCTTATGCTCGTGCAGCAGATATCGGAGCTTTTCACCACGATAGAAACGCTCTTCGGATTCTGATGGAGCTGATATTGACGGCAGGGCTTGCGGCAGCAGCGGCCTTCGGAGCGGTCGCCCTGAAAAAATATACCCCCGAAATATCCGCGGTCTTGTCGGTCGCAGCAGGAGCAGTCATACTTATATCGGTAATGCAGCGCACAGCGCCGGTCGTAAGAGAAATATCAGAGCTTTCTGACAGGGCAGGAATAAGCAGCGCCTACGGTCGGGTGCTGCTGAAAACCATAGGTATATGCTTTTTGTGCCAGTTCACGGCCGATACCTGCCGGGATTCGGGTCAAAGCTCGCTTGCCTCAAAAGTAGAGTTGGCAGGAAAAATAGCTGTTCTGCTGACAGCGCTGCCCTTGTTTGAGGATATACTTCAGATCGCGGCGGGTCTGCTGGGCGGCTCAGGATAAAACAGGCTATCAGACAGTATTATGACGGTACGGGAAGTGATAATGATAAAAAGGACAATAGCAGTGCTGAGCGCGGTCGTGGTTTCTTTGATGCTCTCCCTGAGCGTAAGCGCGGCCGAGGATGACAGCACAAAAAAACAGGAGCTTTTTGACGCGCAGGCACGTATAGTAGAGGCTGACAGACTGTATTCCGGTCTGCCGGAGGAAACTAAAAGAGCTTTGGCAGAGATGGGTATAAGCTCAGTGGATGCAGGCGGGCTGTCGTCCTTGCAGACAGGACAGGTGCTCTCGTGCATTATGGATATGCTCTCAGGCGCGGCGAAAACTCCGCTTTGCGGAATGGGAATATGCTTCGGGATAATACTATTGTGCTCTATGACAGAGGGCTTCCGCATCAGTGCGTCAGAAAACAAGCTTTCCGCCGTTCAGAACACGGTGGCGGCTCTGTGCATCTCAACAGCTGTGATCGTTCCCCTTGGAGATACTATCGGCAGGACAGCGCAGGTGCTCGGCGGCGCATCGGGTTTTATGATGCTTTATGCGCCCGTTATGGCGGGGCTGCTTATCGGCTCAGGAAAGGAAACAGCAGCGGCAGGCTATTATGCTTCGGTGCTTACAGCAGGGAACGCGGTCTCTCTCGTATCATCAAGACTTGTTGTTCCGCTTATGAATGTGTTCCTTTCGCTGTCGGTAACATCGGCGCTTTCGCCTAAAATGAAGCTTGGCTCATTGTGCGATGCTGTATACAAGACCTCAAAATGGATGCTCACGTTTGTTATGACGGTGTTCCTTGCGGTGATGTCACTTAACACAATAGTAACCTCATCTATGGACAACGTGAGCCGCAGGGCGCTCAGGTTCACTGTCAGCTCATTTGCGCCGGTGGTCGGCAGCGCGCTCAGTGAGGCGTTCGGAACATTCAGCGGCAGCCTTGAGCTGCTAAGGTCAGGCGCGGGAGTTTTCGTTATAATAGCATCTTCTGTGATAGTTATGCCCGTACTGCTTGAATGCATAGTATGGCAGTTTTCACTTTTTGTGCTGTCATCGGTGTCGGATATAGCGGGGCTTGATATGATAAGCTCTGCGTTCCGTTCGGTCTCAAAGGCTGCGGCAATGCTTACAGCGCTGATATTGTCGGTGCTTACGGTGTTCATTATTTCTACAGCCGTTGTTCTGCTTGCAGGAAATGGGTGAAGGGAGAGTTGATATGGACGGTATAAGCACATGGGCGCTCGGGGTTTCGTGCTGTGCGGTGATGGTCGGCATTGCAGAGCTTATTATTACAGATACCGGCATGGAAAAAACAGTAAGGCTTGTTCTGGGCGGAGTAATGCTTTGTGCAGTACTGCTGCCGCTTGGAGATGTGATGAACGAGGTAAGGCTGGAGCTTCCTGTAGTGAGCAGTGAGACAAAAGCGCAGCTTGATGCCGGTCTGGAGAATGCCGAAATCGACTATCTCAAAGACGGTATAGGCGAGCTTGTCAGGAATGTGCTCAGGGAAAACGGCATAAACGCAGGAGAGGTGAATATAAATATGGATATCGGTGCAGACAAATGCATAAACATAATAACAGCAGAAATAATTCTGCCCCGTGAAAGCGCGGGGAGGACAGGAGAGGTCAGCAGTCTGCTGAGGGAAAGGCTTGGTATAGGTTGCAGGACGGTGATAGGCTGAGTGTGAGGGCGTTATGACGGATAAGGATGAAAGATTAACAGAAAAGCAGGAGGAAAAAGGGCTGAAAGCTCTCGGGAAAAAGGATAATATAATAAAAATCGTTGTGCTGGTGGGAATACTCGGCATCGGGCTGATATTTTTTTCATCGGTGAGCAGAAAGCAGCAGTGCAGTGAAGGCAATAATGCTGCGTCGGATAATGCGCAGAGCATCGGTGTGGAGGAATACCGCAGGCAGCTTACGGAGGAGCTTGGAAGCATGGTCTCAAGCATAGAGGGCGCAGGAAGGACAAAGCTTTTGGTAACTCTTGATGGTACGGTCAGGAGCGTATATGCTGCGGACGAGGATATTTCGGGCAGGCAGAGCCAGAAAGATTCCGACAAGGATGAACAGAACAGCGAAAAGCGCACCTGCATCGTAATAAGGCGCAGGGACGGCTCCGAGGAAGCGCTGATGATCGGGCAGATCATGCCAAGGATAAGGGGAGTGCTTGTTGTGTGTGACGGCGGAGATGATGCCGATACAGCCGGAAGGATAAAGTCGGCGATAGCGTCGGCGCTGAATATCCCTGTGACACGGATATGTGTTTCAAAGATGGGATAAGCGAAAATGATTTGATATTATGAGGAGGAAGACTTATGACATTCGGGAAAAGACAGCTGATGGTAGGTGCTCTTGTGGTGGCGCTTGGAGCGGCGGTGTATCTGAACTGGCAGTTTTCGGGCACAAAGCCGGGCGAGGTGGCGGAAAGCGCCCAGACAAGCAGTGAAAAGCAGCTTGGTCAGACGGTCTATGTAAACACTGAGATATCAGAGGGAGCAAAGGCAGATACCTCCGCAGCCGTTGATGACGCCAAGAAGAACAAAGCCGCAGAAGCAAAGAAGGCAAAGGAAACAGCCGCTCTGAATATGGACACGGACACAAACGATTATTTTTCATCCGAAAGAAAAAAGCGCACCCAGTCGCATGACGAGGCGCTTAAATCATTGCAGGATATTGTGCAGGCGGATGACAGCAGCGGCACTGCAAAGCAGGAGGCCGTAAAAGCTCTTGAAAAGCTTACCTCAGCCATAAAAGCCGAGAGCGGTATCGAAGCGGAGGTTTGCACCAAGGGCTTCCGTGACTGCATTGCCCTGATAAACAACGGAACGTGTACGGTGATAGTACCCTCAGCCGGACTTAATGACGCCACGGCTATTGCCATAAAGGACATAGTGAACCGTCAGTCGGGCATCGGCTTTGACAAGATAACGGTAACGCCGTATAACGGATAATAACTTTATTGTTTCAGCTTGACATAAACACACTTAAGGCAACACCGCACAAAGATAGTGCCGCGTGCGGTGTTGCCTTAAAGGTTAAAATTTTATGCCGAAGAGCTCGGAAGCGTTTTTATACATAAGTCTGTCGTAGTCTTCGGGAGAGAGCATCTCTTTCAGCTCGTTAAAATACTGCTGATACAGCGACCTTTCGCCGGAACGGTTGTGCAGGTAGGTGTCGGAACCGTCGATAGGATTATCCGACCCGAACATTATCTTTTCGATGCCGGCCTTCCGGATGAGCTTCAATGTGCTTGAAACAGGTACCCACGTGGTGTCGCCAAAAAGATTCGGGAGCCTTGATATCAGCTCGATAGCTTCGCTGTTGTCTGTGCCGAGCCCCATGTGCACCATTACAAATTTTGTTTTCGGGAATTTCTTCGCCGCATTATATACCCTTACGCACGATGCGGCGTCGCATCCGCCAGTGTGGACGACTGCGGGAAGCCCGTAATGCTGCGCAAGCTCAATAAACGGCTCTGTTTCGGCTCCGTCAAAGGGCAGATTTGAATGATACGGATGGAACTTTATCGCCTTGATATATTTTCTGTTGTTATTTATTGCCTTGTAAAGATCATAGTCGGCTTTTTCGCCGTAGGGCTTTACCCATACAGCCGCCGATATCATTTCCGGATATTCCTTTGCAAAGCTTACAGCGTCCTCAAGACATTCAAGCTGTGAGTGCTGATATTTAGCCGGTACAGGCCTGAGCTTGTGGTCGAACTCTGCGGCGTTCAGGCTTGAAACGATGCTGTGGTCAATGCCGAAACGCTTCATTGAGCTTATTACATCCTCTTTTTTCAGCACGAAATCAAGCATATCCCCGATATGCACATGAGTATCTATTATCATTGATTTCCCTCCGATCATTTATCCTCGATAAGCCTTTTAAGCTCGTCCATGAAGGTGTGTATATCCTGAAACTGACGATAAACGCAGGCAAATCGGACATAGGCTACCTCGTCCACGTTTTTAAGCTCCTCCATAGTATATTCGCCTATGCGCTCGGAAGGCACCTCACGGTCAAGAGTGTTCTGTATGCGTGATTCTACCCTGTCAACGATCATGTCTATCTGGTCAAGCGAGATAGGCCGCTTTTCGCAGGCACGCATAATGCCCTTTGTGAGCTTTTGCCTGTTGTACGGCTCACGTGAGTTGTCGCGCTTTACTACCATAATAGGCGTTGTTTCTATAACCTCGTAAGTGGTGAATCTTTTCTGACAATTAAAGCATTCGCGTCTGCGCCTTATGCGCTCGCCTTCATCGGTGGGTCTTGAATCAACTACCTTGCTTTCTTCGCATCCGCAGTACGGACATCTCATGTTTATTCCTCCTGCCCTTATCGTTCAATTTATGCGCCTGCATGAATATCGTTTTGTTGTTTCTTCAAGGCGTGTATATGAGTCCTTCAGCTCCGCAAGGCTGCCGAAGCTCGTTCTGTAAACCTCAATGATGATATCCTCGTCGTAGCCTGCCGAAGCAAGCTGTGATATAAACCCTTCAAGATCGTATTCTCCGCAGAAGGGCAGCACACACTGTCCGTCCGCTGTACGGTCGCTGATATGGACATGACGCAGGCGGCTGCCCATAGCGGCTATCATTTCATACGGGTCCGTACCTGCTCTGAGAGCCTGTTTAAGATCAAGCACAAAGGCCGCAGTGTCCGGAAGGGCTTCTCTCATTCCGGCAATGAACGAAGGCTTGCTGCTGCGGAAAATGTTGACATTCTCCTGCAAAAGCTTTACCCCGTATCTGCCTGCGCTTTCCTGCATTATGCTGTACCTGCGGAAGTATTCCTCATCCGAAAGCGAAGAGGCATAGCTTGTGTTCAGACCGTGCAGAACTACCTTATCAGCACCTATGCGTGAAGCGGCGCGGTAGAACATCTCATAGAATTTTGAACCGTCTATGAAGCGGCGCTCATAGGCTGAGAAAAGCAGGAAGGATTCAAATGACGATACGAACGGATGAAGAGATACGGCTTTTGCACCGTGACTGTCGAGGTAATACCTTAGTCTGTCAAGGCTGTCCGGTTCAAGCTCCGAGAAAGTGTTGAAAAAGATCTCAAAGCGGTCAAAGCCCTGACCGGTAAGTATGCGTATGCAGTTTTCGGTAAGTTCGGGATAAAGACATCCCGTTGAGATCCCAATATTCATAGTGTCTCCATAAAATGCGTCTGCAATAACCTATACATATACAATTATATAATATCCCTTTTTTACCATAATGTCAAATAAAACATAAAAAAGCTGTACAATAATTTTTAATGAATTATGAGATGAATATGAAAACTGTGCATAGTTAAAAAATTAACTATAAAAAATTTATAAAAAATGCTTGACAAATGGATAGTTTTGGTATATTATAATAACAACATAAGAAAAAGCTCGACAGCAGGAGCGGTTCTGCGGATGCGTGCATTGCATGGATAAGCCGCAGGTACAGCGCGGATGCGTGCATTGCGTGAATAAGCAGCGGCGCAGACAGTTAAGGCTCCGAAGTAAATAAGATTATTCCTTTTCTTTCCTTTTTCCTTTTTTCTTTTTATTCCTTTAAGCAAAGGTGTGGGTCGTTTCCCGCACTTTTGCTTTTTGTGTTGCAAATTATTTAGTAATGTGGTAAGATTATAAAAAAGAACAGAAAAATGTGTTATTTTGGATACAGATTTCTATAGACGGAGGTACTGCATAAATGAATAACGGATATAACGGCAGCGATGACGACAGAAGCGGCAGCGGTTTTGCGGGTCTCGGAGGCTCTCAGAACAGCTACGGATACGATGATGAGTACGGATACGGTGATGAACAGTCTGACACCGCAGATAATTCAGGCTTTGGCAGCGGTTTTGCATCGGCAGGAGCATCGTTTGATAATATCAGCGGCACGAACGACTATAGCTCTCAGGGCATGAACGGCGGCTACAGTAGCACGAACGACTATAGCTCTCAGAACATGAACGGCGGCTACGGTAGCACGAACGACTATAGCTCTCAGAACATGAACAGCGGCTACAGCGGCACGAATGACTATAGCTCTCAGAACATGAACGGCGGCTACAGCGGCACGAATGACTATAGCTCTCAGAACACGAACAGTTTTGGTCAGCAGGATAACTATGATCCGAATGCACCGCTGTACAGACCGGAAGATGATTTTGCAGCGAATGCGCCGCTGTATAGTCCTAACGGTTCAGGCTTTGACAGTAAGTTTGATTCTCAGGCGTCGCCGGCGTCAAAGTACAATATGTCTATGACGATAACGAAAGGCAAATACACGTGGATACTTATTATTGCGCTTGTTTTGTTTTTCATTTCGATAGGCGGGTTTATTTTGTATAAGGCTCTCTTTGAGAAAAAGTCGATCAAGGAGTACTGGGAAAGCTCTACAGGTCAGGACGAAAGAGCGCTGCTCAAAAAGGAATTTCTTGCAGAAAATCCGGACGTGCGTGACTTTGACATCATCGCGGAGGGCGACGATGTTCTTGTTTATGAGGTCACATACGATAAGGTGAATTTCACTGCAAAGGAAAGAGAAGCAGCTGACGCTTACTTTGAGCTTGTTGCGCCAAGCATGAAGCAGGAAATACAGAAGATAATAAAAAAAGCAGGTATAAGAGATTTCAGCATTGTGTTCAGGTTCAAGGGAAAAGCGGATAACACGATAGCGGAATATACATATAAGCTGAATGAATAATTGTTTTGCAGGGCAGCCTTGGCTGTCCTGTTTTTTTGCGTGATTCGGGCGCAGAGCCTGCGCCGGCGAGCCGCCGGTGCCGTGTCCGCTCCGCTCGTTTACACTCGCTTTGTTCTGCTCATTCCTTAGTCATCCCCGTAGAAGCAGGTGCATTCGCAGTGCTTTGCAAAAACTTCTTTAGCAGACGATAGTTTATTTTAACTCCACACTCCACACTCCTAACTAATTTCCTGTATGTGTTGAACAAGAAGCGAATCGGGAGCGGCAGCTTGCCGCCCGTAGAAGCAGGTGCATCCGCAGTGATTTGCAAAAACTCCTTTTACAGACGCTGATTTACTTGCTGTGCCAAATCGGGAGCGCAAAACCTGCGCCGAATTGGCACCGGCGGCTCGCCGGCGAATTGGGAGCGGCAGATCAAATTCAGCGGTTTTAGGAAGGGGGTCCGGGGGAGAACCCTTTTTCCGCCGGAAAAGGGTTTCCCCCGTGAACTCGCCGGAGCAAAATTGATTTCCGTGGGGCGGGGGCTTGAATATATTATTAGTTTGTGCTAATATGTATAATGAAAAAGAATTGTTCGGAGGTAGAGATCATGTCGGATATTTCCTCCTTTTCACCCTTGTGGGGTGAATGGTACGTTAAAGAGCTTATAGGCAAGGGCACCTTCGGCGCTGTATACAGGGCTGAAAAAACCGAATACGGAAATACTTATACTTCGGCGGTCAAGCATATATCCATACCGAATGACAGCGTTAATGCAGAAAGCCTGATATCAGAGGGCGTTGTGTCGGACGAAAGTTCGGTCGTCAGGTATTATGACGCCGTAAGGGACAAAATGATAAGTGAGATAAACTTTTGTTATGCGCTCAGGGGCAACACAAACATAGTGTCCTATGAGGATCACTGCATCATACCCAAGGCGGACGGAGCAGGCTACGATATTTTTATACGCATGGAGCATCTTACGGCGCTGCCTAAATATATGCGTGAGAACAGCTTCACCGAAAAGGATATAGTAAAGCTTGGAATAGATATCTGCTCGGCTCTTGAAGTTCTCGACAAGCATAATATTATACACCGCGATATAAAGCCTGCCAATATTTTTGTCAATTCGGTGGGAGTTTACAAGCTGGGCGATTTCGGCGAATCAAAGGTCCTCTCCAATACAAATGTAGGAATGACTGTAAGAGGTACCTATACATATATGTCGCCTGAGATATCTATGGGCAAAAGCGCAAATATCACTGCCGATATCTATTCTCTCGGAATAGTGATGTACAGACTGCTCAACGGCAACAAGGCGCCGTTTGTTCCGACGAATATACCTACAGTGGACGCCCAGACCGTTGAAAATGCGAATATCAGGCGCTTCCGCGGAGATAAGCTGCCTGCGCCGATGTACTGCAAAAATCCGCAGCTTGCCGCCGTGATAATGAAGGCCTGCGAATACTCTCCTGCCGACAGATGGCAGAAGCCGCGCGATATGCGAAAGACACTTGAAGCTCTTTTAGAGGGCAACATACAGTCTGTCGCTCAGGCTGTTTCAAATGCGGATCCTTCCGTACAGACGATGAGCGCAGGTTCGGCTTCATCAATGCAGACAATGACTGTTCCGGGAAGCAGTACGCCTGCTGTTGCTCAGCAGTCACCGGAAGCTGCGCATAACCATAATAAAAAAAGCAAGCTCAGGATAATAATTCCCGTGTTTATAGCTTTGATAGCTGCCGCCTGCGTGGTGACGATACTCGTCCTGCAAAAGCCGCCTGCAAGTCAGACGTCAGCATCAGAGACAAGCTCAGGCGCGCAGGAGCAGAGCGGCAATGTCAGCTCGCCGTTTACCGAAAGCAGCGCAGAGCCGGTGTCCTCGTATGTGAGCGCAGCCGAAAGCAGCGCAGAGCCGGTGTCCTCGTATGTGAGCGCAGCCGAGAGCAGCGCAGAGCCGGTGTCCTCGTCTGTGAGTGCAGACGAGAGCAGCGCAGAGCCAAGCGCAGAGCCGTCAAAGGTTGAGCTTGTGTCGCTGAAGGTCGTTTCTGCGCCGACAAAGACTACCTATTATCTTAACGAAAGTCTGGATACTGCGGGCATCAGGATAGAAGCGGGCTACAGTGACGGCACAAAGAAGGATATACCGGCTGCGGAGTGTACGTTCAGCGGTTTCAGCTCGGATACACCGGGCGAAAAGAAGGTGACTGTCAGATATGGCGGCATGAGTGATGTTTTCAGCCTGCTTGTAGAGCAGCAGGATACATCCGTTATAAAGGGCAAGTGCGGCGCAGACGTGAGATATGTTCTTGACAAGGACAGCGGCACGCTTACTATAAGCGGCAAGGGCGCAATGGATGACCAGTCGCTGAAATATGTGATACTTGAAAACGGTACTCCGGGCGTCAAGTGCAGCGCACCCTGGTTTGATTTTTCCGGACTGGTGAAGTCTGTCAGGATAGAGGACGGCGTGACGCGCATCGGCTCGTTCAGTTTTTATGACTGTTCAAAGCTTGAAAAGGTGTATATTTCAGACAGCGTAAAAATACTCGGAGAGTCATCCTTCCGCGGCTGCTCATCGCTTACCGGCTTCAATATTCCGGCAGGGCTTGAGGATATTGAGGATGAGGTATTCATAAACTGCAAGAATATTTCCTCGTTCAATGTTGATGTAAAGAATAAAAGCTTTTCTTCACAGGACGGCATACTCTACAGCAAATCAAAGCTTGATCTTATCAAGTGTCCCGAAGCAAAGAGCGGCGATATCTCTATACCCTACGGTGTGTGGAGTATTGAAAACTGGGCGTTTGACGGCTGTACGGGCATAACCTCAATAGAGCTGCCGACATCGCTGACGAGTATAGGCGGTTATGCATTTTCGGGATGTACGGGTATCTCACGCATTGTGATAGGCAAGAACGTTACTATGATGGGCGGTTCGGTGTTCCGATACTGGCAGTCGTCACAGCGTATAGAAATTCCTGAGTTTTCTACAGTGCCTGTTCTCTGGGCAAAGGACTGGGACAGCGAATGTGATGCGCAGGTCTTATTTTCGGGCGGTTACGGCTGATACGGGTCATCTGAGCTCTGAGCTTGGCAAAAATCAGGCATAGATCAGCATGAAAGGAAGATGATAATTATGAATGATGTGATAAAGGCAATAACCGAGAGAAGAAGCATAAGGAGCTTTAATGCTCAGGAAGTACCTAAGGAGCTTATTGACGAGATAGTAAAAGCCGGAACATACGCAGCGAGCGGCAGAGGATATCAGTCCGCAATAATAATAGCAGTTACCGACAAGAAGATACGCGACAGTCTTTCGGAGGATAACCGCATTATCGGCGGCTGGAACGAGGGCTTCGACCCGTTTTACGGCGCGCCTGTTGTGCTTATTGTTCTTGCCGACAAGAGCCGCCCGACATACATTTATGACGGAAGTCTTGTGATGGGCGAGCTTATGCTTGCGGCTCATTCTCTTGGCTTGGGAAGCTGCTGGATACACCGTGCCAAAGAGGAATTTGAAAGCGAAAAGGGCAAAGCCTTCCTTAAAAGTCTTGGCATAGAGGGCGACTATGAGGGAATAGGCCATTGTGTTATAGGATATTATGACGGCGCCCTTCCCGCTGCTGCGCCGAGAAAAGAAAACAGAACATACTATGTCTGAACTTGCCGCCGGCGGCGCAGGCTCTGCGCCCGTAGAAGTTGGTGCATTCGCGGTGCTTTGCAAAAACTTTCTTTTACAGACGCTGATTTACTTTCCGTGGCGGCATTGACTACAGTATGTGTTGAACAAGAAGCGAATTGGGCGCGGCAGCTTGCCGCCGCAGGCTCTGCGCCGAATCGGGCGCGGCAATTTAAGTGTGAAATGTAGGTGATTATTTATGAATAAAAATTTGCTGGCAAAAATTGATGAACAAAAGCATAGATTCTCAAAGGGCCAAAGGCTTATCGCCGGATTTATCTCCGGACATTACGATAAGGCGGCCTTTATGACTGCTTCCAGACTGGGCAGTACTGTGGGCGTGAGCGAATCTACAGTAGTCCGCTTTGCTACAGAACTGGGATATGAAGGCTATCCGCAGATGCAGAAGGCTATGCAGGAGATGATAAGGGACAAGCTTACTTCTGTGCAGCGTATCGAGGTCACACAAAGCCGTCTTAGCGGAGGCAATGTCCTTGAAAATGTTCTCAACAAGGATATAGACAAGATACGCAAGACACTTGAGGAAACGTCAAAAAAGGACTTTGAAGCGGCTGTCGATGCCGTTTCACACGCAAAAACCATATATATTTTTGCGGTCAGGAGCTCTGCGGCACTGGCTTCTTTTCTTGGCTACTATTATTCGCTGATATTTGAAAACGTGAAGGTCATAAGCAACTACGGCGAAACTGAAATATATGAAAAGCTTTTCAGGATATCTCAGGATGATGTTATAATCGGCATCAGCTTCCCCAGATATTCCAATGCGGCTATTCAGGCAATGACATTTGCCAAAAGGCGCGGTACAAGGGTCATAGCCATAACCGACAGTATGTCAAGCCCGCTTGCGGCGGTGGCTGACCATATACTTATAGCCAAAAGCGATATGGCGGCGGTGGTGGATTCGCTTGTAGCGCCGCTCAGCATGATAAATGCGCTTATTGTTGCTACTGTGCTCAAAATGGAAAAGGAAGTCAAGGATACCTTTGGGGTGCTTGAAAATATCTGGCAGGAATATGACGTTTACCAGAACAACAGGAAGGATGATATGGATTGACCGGCAGTAAGACAGCGGTTATCGGAGCAGGAGCGGCAGGAATGATGGCGGCGGTATTTGCTGCCGGAAACGGCGGAAGCGTCACTGTTTTTGAGAAAAATCAAAAAATAGGCAGAAAGCTGTGCATAACCGGAAAAGGACGCTGCAACCTTACAAATAACTGCGATGTGAAAACAGTCATTTCAAACACGCCTACTAACGGAAGATTTCTCTACAGCGCATTGACAAGGTTTTCGCCGGCTGATACTATGAACTTCTTTGAAGAGAACGGTCTGCCGCTGAAAACAGAGCGCGGCGGGAGGGTCTTTCCCGTGTCCGACAGGGCTTATGATGTTGCCGACACGCTGCTCAGGGCGGCAAGGCGTGAGGGATGCAGGATAATTTTCAATGCCGTGAGCGATATCATTATAGAAAACGGTGAGGTAAAGGGCGTTGTTTCCGGCGGCAAAAGATATGACTTCGACAGGATAATAATTGCATCGGGCGGCTGTTCCTATCCGCTGACAGGCTCCACCGGCGACGGCTATGCTTTCGCTGAAAAGGCAGGTCATACTATAGTTCCGTTAAAGCCTTCTCTCGTGCCGCTGATAACAGCAGAACCTATAGACAGTGAAGCGGACAAGCTGCTGATAAAGAATGCTGCGCTGACGGTTTATGACATGAAAAACGGCGGCAGGAGGATATACAGCGATTTCGGAGAGCTGCAGTTTATGCATTACGGGCTGTCGGGCGCTGTAATTCTCAGCGCAAGCGCACATCTGCGAGAGATGGAAAGCGGGAGATACCGTATCTCGATAGACCTTAAGCCTGCACTTTCGGAAGAAAAGCTTGATGCGCGTCTTCTGCGTGAAACAGGCGCAAGGCATACAGAAACGATGCCGCAGCTAATGCGCTCTCTTTTGCCGGCAGGTATGGTAGGAATGTTTGTGCGTATGTCGGGTGTGCCTGCATCAAGGAAGTGCAGCGAGCTTACAAGGACTGAGCGCAGGAGGATAGCAGCGCTGCTTAAGGATTTCTCTCTTACGATAGAGGGCTTTCGTCCGATAGAGGAGGCTATTGTAACGTCAGGCGGCGTTTCTGTAAAGGAGATAGACCCCAGGACTATGGAGTCAAGGCTTGTAAGAGGGCTTTATTTTGCCGGAGAGGTCATTGACGTTGACGCTTATACAGGCGGATTCAATTTGCAGTGCGCTTTTTCGACAGGAGCGCTTGCGGGTTCGGGAAACGGAGGATAAAATGGGATTTCAGGATGATTGGGTAATGCGTCAGATAGATATAGTCGCAAGGTTCGTTTCAAGTCTGGTATTTAAAAAGGATCTTGTAAAATATGAGCCCGGAGTATCGGATATACTGCCGCATACGGACGAGGTGTATTATATGATAATGCGTCTGCTGAAGGAGGGCGATATCTGCGGGGCAGAGGACGTGCTTTTTGAAAACATAGAGTTCTCTGACAGATATGTAGAGCTTGCTACAGACTTTTATCAAAGGCTGAACGCTATGACGGACAAGGAGCTTGAAAGCGCCGATTTTTCAAGGGACGAGGTGTATGACGGCTTTGTGGATATTTTAACAAAGCTTGGCATACCGGTGGAGCAGTTTACCGAGTAAAAATTTTTTGTAATTTTTTCAGAGCAGCTGCATATTATATATTACCGGAGAAAAACAGCATGACGCCAAAAGCCGCATAAAAGGCGGGTTTTGACAATAAGGAAAAATATTTGAAAAAAAATTCAAAAAATGCTTGACAAACGACCGACAGTGTGATATTATAATGAAGTCGCTGAGAGATACGGCAGAAACGAAAGAAACAAAGCCGCTCTTAAAGACATGATGGGAGCATAGCTCAGCTGGGAGAGCATCTGCCTTACAAGCAGAGGGTCACAGGTTCGAGCCCTGTTGTTCCCACCACACGGTCCGGTAGTTCAGCTGGTTAGAACGCTAGCCTGTCACGCTAGAGGTCGACGGTTCGATCCCGTTCCGGATCGCCACTTGCCTTTGTAGCTCAGTCGGTAGAGCAGGGGACTGAAAATCCCCGTGTCGGTGGTTCGATTCCGCCCGAAGGCACCATTTGCGGATGTAGCTCATCTGGTAGAGCGCAACCTTGCCAAGGTTGAGGTAGCGAGTTCGAGCCTCGTCATCCGCTCCATGAGCTTAATATTACTGTTAAGCTCTTTTTTATTAGGTGACATAGCCAAGTGGTAAGGCAAGAGTCTGCAAAACTCTCATTCCCCGGTTCAAATCCGGGTGTCACCTGAAAAGCCCCGCGCTGATGTTCCGGGGCAGAGAGAATAACGAATAGTGAATAGAGAATAGTTAATAGTGAATTGCCGAAGAGCGTTTTGTGCTATTCTCTATTCACTATTCTTTTTTCGTTATACTTTGGCGCGGCGTAATACTGATTCCTGACCGCAAAAATTGTCTGCTTTTTGTCAGGTATTAGTATAAAGGGAGGGAAGTAATATTGAAAAGAATAAAGCCAAGGTACATATTTTGCATTGTTTCAATTATACTGCTATTTGTAGGGTATTTCATTTTTCTTTGCAGCTATTCAAGCCGATATACCATTAATCTGATGCTGGAGGGTACGACCAATATTGAAAATGTCCGTGTTGAAGACTCTGACAAGGGAATGATAGAGGTCGAAGGCGTCAGAATGGAAAGAAACAGCGAAATTTTCGGCGGGATGATCAACAGTCTGCGTGTCGATCTGAAAAGTGTCGGTTCGGGAAAAGTTTCACTGTCAGTTTATTATGAAGATATCTACGATATTGATATCATTGACGAAAACAATAATGCAGTGTCAAAGCATACCGTTGAACAAAAGGAATATCACAGCGATTTCCTTGTAATGCCGTTCGGGATGATATATGATCTCTCCTTTGACAACTATAACGGACTTTGGAGCATCGTTTTCCTCTTTGACGCCATAATGCTTGTCCTGATAATAACTTTGGGACTTTCTGTAAAAGAAAAGGCTAAAAACGGCGACTTCACCTATTCAATGGTAAGTCTTTTCGGCATTGTCTTCTTTATGGCGATAATACTTATCCTGTCTGTTTATGACAGCATTATAAGCTGGGGCTTCTGCGATATCTTTAATGTCCAGAACTACCTGTATATGGTCAGCCAGATAAGCGTTAACTTTGTTAATTTCACATTTATCCCGTTTGCGCTGTTCTGCCTGCTTCTGAGCATCAGCAATATACAGCTTGTGCGGCACGAGGGCTTCGGAGTGCGCAACCTGTTGGGTATCATGCTCGGCTTTATGGTTCTGGCGGGTATGGTGATCCTGTATATTTCGGGCAGCAACAGATACGCTTACAAAGAAACCGTTCAGATGCTTCTGACAGTTGTGAATTCGGGTGTTTCGTTTGCGTTCTGCTACCTTGAATGTATGCTTGTCTCAACGATAGTCTGCGCCCTTGCTTCGACCAGATACAAAATAAAACAGCCGATGGACTATATCATTATTCTCGGCTGTGCAATAAGGTCTGACGGTACGCCTACACCGATACTCAGGGGCAGGATAGACCGCGCGCTCGCCTTTGATAAATTGCAGAATGAAAAGTGGAATAAACAGGCAAAGTTCGTTCC
>CADCKR010000005.1 GCA_902802105.1 uncultured Ruminococcus sp. | reverse complement strand
AACAAAAGCAGCAACATTACCTGTGTTAACAGCATATACATCCTTGTTTACTTCCTGACCCGGCAGCCAGTTCTCAGGCGGAGCAAAGGACTCGACGATGCTTACGCCATAATCAGCGTTTGCTGACAAGCGGTTGATAACCTCATCTTTACTTGTGAACCAAGCGAATGTTGTGCACACAAAAAAGATGAAATGCCACGAAAGCCGCTTGCAGAGCGGAGTTCGGGGCTCTTTTGGCATGGATTCTGAAAAACAGGGGGGTGCTGAAATGATTGTGTGTGAAATTCTCGTAAAATAGCGCGGCAAATAATAAGAGCCTGCTTAAAACAGGCTCTTGAATGTGTATATGGATCGTTTATAAAAAGCGCACTTGCATCAATCAGGGTTAATCGCCATCATGGCAACAAGTCCGCCGCGCCTGCCGCCGCTTGCGCGGTGAGAAAATAGAAGCCCGCTGTTGCATTTGGTGCAGACGTCGCTTATGGTGATGTTTATGCTCAGCAGGCCGGATTCAAGCAGCATCCGGCGGTTGGTTTCTTTCAGATCGACAAGATATTTCCCGTGACCAAGGCTTTTGGTGAAATAGGCGGGTTTCAGCTCGGTCAGCGAGGCAAAGCGCTCATATACGGGAGTATCGACCTCATAGCAGCACGGACCTATCGCAGGACCGATTACAGCGATAATATCGGTGGGGTCGCAGCCATATTTTTCAGTCATTACATCGACAGCCGCTTCGCCGATCTTTTCAACAGTGCCGCGCCAGCCCGCATGAGCAAGCGCAATGACCTTCTTTTCCGGATCGGCAAAAAGCAGGGGAGTGCAGTCCGCATAGTGAGTTACAAGAGTGACGCCGGGTTCGTTCGTGACGAGAGCGTCAACACTTGTCATGTCATGCTCACGATATATGCCGATGCCGCAGTCTGCTTTTGTAACACATCGGACATTTATGTTGTGATCCTGAGATGAGCTTACAAGGGTGCTGTAGTCGAAACCGGCAGCATTGCAGAATATCTTGTAATTTTTGGTGACGTTTTCCGGATCGTCACCGCGCTTGAAATTTAGATTCATCGACTTGTAGTCACCTGTGCTGACGCCGCCGATACGTGTAGAAAACGCATGTCTGACAAAGCCCAGCTCCGAAAGAGACGGAAAGGTGAGAAACCCTACTCCGTCAACAAAATTAAGCTCCGTGTTATTACTCCTGAAAACCATAGCACAACCTCTGAAATATAGGTATTTACATATTGCAGCAATAAATGTATAATTGTATTGTAATATGTATTGATAAAGGGTGGATCAAAATGTTTTTGTCAAAGAAAAAGCTTTTCGGAAACAATATCCCGCCGAAATGTGAATATTGCAGATGCTCCGAAAAAAACAACAGCGGTAATCCGGTGTGTCGTTTCGGGTATGGAATTGCAGCGGACACTTGTAAAAGATACGTTTATGACCCGTTAAAGCGTGAGCCGCAATCCATGCCGACACTTCCGAAATTTACCGCCGATGATTTCAAGCTCTGAGGGCAGGCCTCAGGGCTTTTTCTTCTCATGGAGAGAGATCATTTCTTAACTGCTTCCTCTGCGAGCTCTTCAATTACTGAAGTACAGTGCGGGCAGCGTGTAGCCTCGATGTCGATCTCGCTTTTGCAGAAGGGGCACTTCTTTGTAGTAGGAGCAGCTTCCTCTTCCTTCTTCTTTCCGACTGCCATGAGCTTGTTGATACCCTTTACAAACATGAAGATGATAAGAGCAAGGATAAGGAAGCTTATGACTGCACCGATGAAATTGCCGAAATTGATCGGGCCGGCATTCAAAGACTGTAATGCTCTTGCAAACTCTACCTGATTTGTATCAGGGTTTACAAGATCCATACCGGAAGCTGTAGCAACGATCCATGCTACGCCGGGCATGATAACGTCATTACAAAGAGAAGTAACGATGCTGTTGAATGCGCCGCCGATGATAACGCCGACAGCAAGATCAAGCACATTGCCTCTCATTACGAATTCTTTGAATTCCTTCATTAGTTTTCCCATAGTTTTTTACACCTTTCATATAAAAATTATATGATTATTATAGCACATCGCTTTACTGTAGTAAAGTCTTTTTATAAAATTTTTAGAATTTTTTAGCATATTTTAGCAAATTTCTCTATTGTGCAAAAATATCAATATCCCATAACGCCCGCGATAGATTCATCGTTGATTATCCAGTCACTGACAAAAATATCGGTGTGTTCGGTCTTGCTGTTGCGAATGATTATTTTTTCGATACCGGCATTGATTATCATTCTCTTACAGAGTGAGCAGGCAGAGGCGTTCTGCACATATTCGCCGGTTTTTGCGTCCTTGCCGACAAGGAACATAACGGAACCTATCATATCTTCTCTTGCGGCGTTTATGATCGCATTTTGCTCCGCATGAACGCTGCGGCAAAGCTCATAACGCTCACCGCGCGGGACATTCAGGTTTTCACGGACGCAAAAGCCCATGTCGATGCAGTTTTTTCTTCCGCGGGGTGCGCCAACATATCCGGTGGAAATAATAGCGTCATTTTTTACGATGATCGCGCCGTAGTTCCTCCGCAGGCAGGTGCCGCGTTCTAAAACAGTTTCTGCGATGTCGAGGTAATAGTTGATCTTGTCAGTACGCATAGAATATCACTTCCGTTTATATTTTTTATTTCAGAACAGAACGGTTTATACCGCCGTGGTCTTTGTTATTGACAAAGCTATCGAGACCGTGGTATACACGGAGACAAATCGCTTATACTGTACAGTCTGCCGTACTTGAACGATAAGCGTCCGCATCTGAGCGAAGCGCAGTCGGCCGGAGTATGTCATATCTGTTATAAATTATATAATATTTACAGTATTATTGCAATGGTTTGACAAAAATTAATACACCTGAACTGTAAATAATGCTTGCAGTTTCAGGTGTATTATCGCTTTCTCGCGTATGACCGTTCAGACTTGATGTCTGTCAGGCGTTGTTTTTCATTGCATCAAACTGAGCTTCGTCGATGACTGTTATGCCGAGAGTCTGTGCTTTGGTCAGCTTGCTGCCTGCTTCATCGCCGGCAAGCACAAAGTCGGTCTTTTTTGATACGCTTGAAGCCACCTTGCCGCCAAGTGATTCAATGATAGCGGCAGCCTCTGTGCGCTTATAATTCGGCAGTGTACCTGTTATAACGAAGGTCTTGCCAAAGAACGGGCTGTCTTCTGATACGGCAGTTTTTTCGGTAAGATTTTTCGTGTTTATGCCAAGCGCTTTTATTTCTTCAACGAGTTTTTTCGATTCATCAAGCGCAAAGTAGGAAGCGGTGCTCTTTGCCATTATCTCGCCGAAGCCCTCGATAGCGGAGATATCTTCTTCGGATGCGCCGGCTACAGCATCAAGGCTGCCGAATCTGTCTGC
This sequence comes from uncultured Ruminococcus sp., assembly GCA_902802105.1. Classification (GTDB taxonomy): domain Bacteria; phylum Bacillota; class Clostridia; order Oscillospirales; family Acutalibacteraceae; genus UBA1213. The sequence goes on along the minus strand of CADCKR010000005.1, from coordinate 47,399 downwards.
AAGGAGCTTGGCGGCTTTAAGTCCGATGTGGCGTATGCCGAGAGCATAAACGATACGGTAAAGGTCGTTATTTTTTGAGCCTTCTATAGCTCTGATAAGATTATCCGAGCTTTTGTCCTTCTTTTTTTCGAGAGTCATAATATCGTCCTTTGTAAGACGATAAAGGTCAAGCGGAGAATTTATCAGCCCGTTTTCGACAAGCTTTTGCAGCACCTTTTCGCCAAGACCTTCAATGTCCATAGCGTCCCTCGAAACGAAGTGTATCATGTGGCGCATAAGCTGTGCAGGGCAGTCCGTATTGGTGCATCTCAGTGCAGCTTCACCGTCCTCAAAGGCTACGGGCGAACCGCACGACGGGCATGACCTTGGCATACGATAGGGAACAGAGCCTTCACGATGAGCCGAAACCGATACTACCTCCGGGATTATCTCGCCGGCCTTGCGCAGCACGACAGTATCGCCTATGCGGATATCCTTCTCGCGGATGAAATCCTCGTTATGCAGGGTAGCGCGGCTGACGGTCGTTCCCGCTAAGGTAATAGGCGCAAAAATCGCTGTAGGAGTGAGCACGCCTGTACGGCCTACGTTTATTTCAACATCAAGCAGCTCGGTTTCCTTTTCCTCCGGCGGATATTTATAGGCCTCCGCCCATTTCGGAAATTTTGACGTGCTGCCGAGAGCTGCTCTCTGGTCGAAGCTGTCAACCTTTATAACAGCACCGTCTATCTGAAACGGCAGCTCACCGCGCTTCATGCCGATTTCCTCGATGCGTTCAAGCACCTCATCGGCACTGCCGCAGCGATAATAAAAGGGCAGAACGGCAAAGCCGAGCTCTTTAAGGTATTCAAGCGACTTTACATGACTGTCAAGCTCTTCGCCCTCGATCTGCTGCACGTTGAATACAAAGATATCGAGCTGTCTTTCCTTGGTTATGCGGGCGTCCTTCTGCCTGAGTGAGCCGGCTGCGGCATTTCTCGGGTTCTTGAAGGTTTTTTCTTCTCTTTCCTCCTGTGCTGCCGTCAGCTTTTCAAAGCTTTCTATCGACATATAGACCTCGCCCCTGACTTCGAGATAGGGCAGAGGCTTTTTCAGCTTCATAGGAAGTGACCTGATAGTTTTGAGGTTATCGGTGATATCCTCACCCACACGGCCGTCGCCTCTTGTGGAACCTCTTACAAAAACGCCGTTCCTGTATTCTGCCGAAACAGAGAGTCCGTCTATCTTAGGCTCCACGACATAGGCAGGAGAGTCGGCGTTTTCTCTTACTCTTCTGTCAAAATCGCGTATTTCATCGTGCGAGAATGAATCGTGCAGGCTTTCCATAGGGACTATGTGTTCAACGGGAGAAAACTTTGCCGCTGCTTCGCCGCCTACTCTTGCTGTAGGTGAATCGGGCGTTTTCAGCTGAGGATAATTTTCTTCTATTTGTTCAAGCTCCCTGAGCAGCATATCATATTCATAGTCGCTTATCTCCGGCGAATCCTCGTTATAGTAACGTATATTGTGATAGTTTATCTGTTGTCTGAGCTCTTCTGCTCTTGCTTTTATTTCGTTTATATCCATTGTGTGTCTCCTTATCTGTTGCCGCTCACTTTTAACATTCAGGCTCCGACTGTTCTTGCAAAGCCGACAATGAGAGGCATGGTTATTACCGAAAGCAGGGTAGAGAGCGTTACAAGATTGACAGAAAGCTCCGCGTCATTGTCAAACTTTGCCGCAAACATCGTTGTTGCTGCGGCAACAGGAGCAGATGCGGCAATAACGCAGGTTATCAGTACAGTATCCCTTATCCCGCAGAGCATCATTCCGCCAAAGGCGAGCAGAGGTACTGCAATGAGCCTGAACAGAACGCAGATGAAGCTTTTTCCGTCCTTGAAAGCATCAAGTATTTTTGACTTTGAAAGATAGTAGCCTACTATCATCATTGGCAGAGGCGTGTTCAGGTTTGCAAGGAAGCTTATGGGTTTTGCGATTATCTCAGGTACCGGCAGTGATGTAAGGAAGATGATAAAACCGATCAGCATACCGATAATGCAGGGGTTAAGTACGATCTTCTTTACAGAGAGAGACTTTTTGTCTCCGCTTGAAAGCCAGACGCCGAATGTCCACATGACGATGTTGAACACCACGATGTAGACAGCGCCGAAGAACACGCCGTCAGAGCCTAATATTGCCTGCTGCATCGGCAGTGACATATAACCGCAGTTTGAGAAGATGAGCGCAAAGCGGTATACCCGGTTTCTTTCGGGTATCTTATCGTGGAATATCAGCATTGCGATAACTATTGAAATTATATGTATGCAAAGAGCGGCAGCCGCAGAGGTGAGCAGACCGCCAAGCATTGCAGGATCGAAGGGACGTATAAAGTTTTCTACGATAACGCACGGACACACGATGTAAAGCACGATATCTGTTATTGATTTTGCGGTCTTGTCGTTCAGCATTCTGATCTTGCCGCATAAAAAGCCCACGGCAATAAGAATAAACAGTTCAAGGACCTGTGTGCCGACAGTAATAAAATTATCAAGCATAATATCCGACCCCTTTGCATTCCTTTTTCTTTACACTTTACAAACGGCGCTTGAAGTCGTCATATCCGAACTGCTTCAAAAGCTCTGTGCTGCCGTCGCTTTTAAGAAGATATATCGAGGGCAGAGGCATACCGTTAAAGGTGTTGTTCTTTACCATTGAATATATAGCCATATCCGTGAATACGAGCTTGTCGCCGATGGAAAGCGGCTTTTCAAACGAGTAGTCGCCTATCACATCTCCGGCAAGGCAGGTGGGAGCGCCGAGCCGGTAAGTATACGGATATTCCTGCGGCTTTCCGGAGCCTGTTATCATCGGGCGGTAGGGCATTTCAAGCACATCGGGCATATGGCAGGCGGCCGAAGTATCTACGACAGCAATATCCATGTTATTCTTTATCAGGTCAAGCACAGAGGTGACGAGCCATCCTGCATTGAGTGCAACGGCTTCACCCGGCTCAATATATACCTGAACGCTGTATTTGTTTTTTATGCCGTTTATGCACTTTATCAGCCGCTCAACGTCATAATCCGCTCTTGTGATATGATGGCCGCCGCCGAAATTTATCCATTTCATCCTATGGAAATATTTTCCGAAGCGCTGCTCAACTATCTCAAGGGTCCTTTCGAGAGTATCTGCGCCCTGTTCGCACATTGTATGAAAATGCAGGCCGCTGATGCCGTCAAGCTCATTTTCCTCAAAGTTGGCGAGTGTGATGCCGAGCCTTGAATTTGTAAAGCACGGATTGTAAATATCCGTTTCTATTTCAGAGTATTCGGGGTTTATGCGCAGGCCGAATCCGATCTCAGGGTGCTGCGCAGCCTTATTGCGGAAATGCTTCCACTGCGAAAACGAGTTGAATACGATATGGTCGCATATTTTCAGAAGCTCGTCAAAATCCTCGTCACGGAACGCAGGAGAATAAACGTGTACCTGTCTGTTTCCCATTTCTTCACGTGCGAGCCTTGCTTCAAAAATACCGCTTGCCGTAGTGCCGCTTATGTACTGTGAGATAAGCGGGTAAAGCCTGTATGCAGAAAAAGCCTTTTGTGCAAGCAGAACATGGCAGCCGGTCTGCTTTTCAACATAGCTGAGTATATCAAGGTTTTTTATAAGCGCCGCTTCGTCAATAACGTAGCAGGGAGTGGGGAGCTGTTTCAGTATGTTCTGAATATCCATTTTATCACCGTCACATTTATTATTTACAGCAGTCCGGGAAAATAATCGCAGCGCCGAACTTATCTTTCCGGACTGCTATGGCTTTATCCGGATCATCTGAATCGTCTGTGCAGATATTTTTTCTTTGCGATACCGTAGGCCTTTACATACTGCTCGGCCATAGTGCTGTGGTCTGCTGTAACAAGCGAATCACGCACTATCTGGCGTATGCGCCTGCGGTCGCTTTCGCTGAGCATTGAGAGCGTTTTCAGATATTTTATGAATTCTGCTTTTTTGGAGAATACAAAGCCGTTTGTGCCGTGCTTTATCATCTTGTTGACGATCTTTTCCTTGTCCTCCTTGACAAGCACAGGCAGACCGCAGCCCATAGCCTCTAAGAATGACATGGATACAAGGCTGTCATCGGCAGAGCAGACATATATATCGCAGGCGGAATAAATATCCGGCATGATCGAGTTTGCAACGGCTCCCGCAAAAACCACCATATCCTTTATTTTCAGCTTTGCGCAGAGGCTTTTCAGATAATCCGTTTCCGTGCCGTCGCCAACTATAAGCAGCTGTATGTTGTCGGATTTTTTCAGGTGCGCGGCAAATGCCGAAAGCACGAATTCAAGGTTTTTCTCAACCGTAAGATTGCCTGCAAACACAGCAACGGTAGCATTCTCTGACAAGCCGAGCTTCTGGCGCATCTTTCTGATCGACACCTTGGTAGAATTATTGTAGTCAAACTGATCGGTATCGGTATTTGAGCGGATGAGAAAGACCTTTTTCCTGCGCTCGGCCTTCTGCACGAAGATCGCCGCCCTGCTGCATGAGGATGTTACAACGTCTGCATTATCAAGCATATCCCTGAAATGCTGCTTTTCAAAGTATGTCTTTACGTTCCAGAGCAGCTTTGAGCTGTCGGCGGCAAAACGGTCCATGAAGTAGTCGTGTATGGTAAACACCACGGGAGAATTGGTCTTATCCGCAACGATAAGCCCCATATATCCGATCTTTGTATCAGTATGTATATGAACAACGTCAGGGTCAAAGCTTGAAATAAACGAAATTATTTTCGGGTCGTTGTAGTTCTTGCACTCGTAGCCGTATTTGTTGTTTACAAACTTGGCAGGACAGCGTATCACGCCGTTTTTGTAGGATGCTTCCTTTATGTGCGGAGAGGATGTGACAATAAGAACCTGATGTGAAAGCTCCTCCAGACCTTTTCTGAGTACCTCAACATAGCTTGAAATACCGCTGACATAGGGAGCAAGCACCTCGGTGAAAATCAAAATACGCATAGCATCACCAATTCTGTTATTATAGATAAATAATATTATATCATGTTGTGCATTCAAACGAAAGACTTTTTTTAAATTCCTGTTATTTTTATAATAAAACACTTTCAAAATAGAAAAAAATAGTATATAATGAATATAAGTAATTGACCGGCACACCATTCGGATGCCGGAGGATCTGATGATCGTACCTATATTTTTATTTTCTGCCAACGGAGGTGCAAAAATGGAAAACAAGTTTTCCGTATCGCTTGCAAAAATAATCAAGGAGATCGAGCTTGAGGTCTCATATATGCCCGATGACCCGGAAACCATCAAGATAGTTTCAAGGGATATCACAAGGCCGGGGCTTGAGCTTACAGGGTTCCTTGACTTTTTCGATAATTCACGTATAATGATCTTCGGCAACACCGAGAACAGCTATCTGAACCGGTTCAGCACAGAGCAGAGATATCACGTCATAGAAAGACTGTTTTCTCTTCAGCCGCCTGCTATCATCGTTACAAGGAACATTATTCCCTACGGTGAGCTGATGAATGCCGCCGAAAAGTACAAGATACCCGTACTGCGCAGCCCTGAGACTACCTCTGTGCTTTCGGCGTCGCTTATCTCAATGCTCAATACCGAGCTTGCACCGAGAGTTACAAGACACGGCGTACTTGTTGAGGTCTATGGTGAAGGACTTCTCATTGTCGGCGACAGCGGCGTAGGAAAAAGCGAGACAGCCATCGAGCTTGTCAAGAGAGGCCATCGTCTTATAGCCGATGATGCGGTTGAGATAAGGCGTATCTCAAACAAGCAGCTCATAGGCACTTCCCCTGCAAACATACGTCATTTTATAGAGCTGAGAGGCATAGGTATTATCAATGCAAGAAGGCTTTTCGGTATGGGCTCCGTCAAGCTCAGCGAAAAGATAGACATGGTCATAAACCTTGAACAGTGGGACAACAAAAAGGTTTACGACCGTATGGGCATGAGCAACGAAATGACCGAGATACTCGGAAATCAGGTGCCGATACTTACCATTCCCGTAAAGCCCGGACGTAACCTTGCTGTTATAATCGAGGTCGCAGCCATGAACAACCGTCAGCGCAAGATGGGCTACAACGCCGCAAGAGAGCTGTTCCAGCTTCTTGGTCTTGATCTTCCCGAAGAGGAAGAAGGAAATGTCAAGACGATACCATTCTAAGCGGCAAGCTGCCGCACCCGATTCGGCGCAGGCTTTGCACTCCCAATTCGGCGCAGAGCCTGCGCTCCCGATTCGCTTCTTGTTCAACACATACAGAAAATTAGTTAGGAGTGTGGAGCGTGGAGTGTGGAGTTTAAGCGTAAAATAAGTCTTTGCAAAGCACCGCGGATGCACCAACTTCTACGGGGATGACTAAAGAATGAGCAGAACAAAGCGAGTGTAAACGAGCGGAGCGGACACGGCACCGGCGGCTCGCCGGCGCTGGCGAAGGCGAATTTTTTATATAAAAGCGAATATAAGGAGATATTATGATAGAAAAAGAATTTATTGATATACTGAGCAGAGAAAACGCAGAAATAAAGCTTGACGAAGAAATGAAAAGCCATACAAGCTTCCGCATAGGCGGCAAGGCAGATTGCTTTTGCTCTGTCAGGGATGTGCGTTCGCTCAGAAATATAATCCTGCTTTGCAGGGAACGAAACATACCGTATTTTATACTTGGGCTTGGCTCAAACATACTTGTTTCCGATAACGGCATCGAGGGGCTTGTTATCAGGCTTGACGGAGAATTTAACGAGATCACGCTTGCAGACGATAATATAGTGCGCTGCGGTGCAGGCTCTACGCTTGCAAGACTGTGCAACTTTGCAAGGAATATGTCCTTGGGCGGACTTGAATTTGCATGGGGTATCCCGGGTTCTGTAGGCGGAGCAATATATATGAACGCGGGAGCCTACGGCGGAGAAATAAAGGATATCGTATTCTCTGTCGATTATATGGACAAGGACGGCAATATAAAACGCTGCAAGGATGATGAGCTTGATTTTTCCTATCGTCACAGCGCGTTTACTGATACGGATAATATAATCCTTCGCGCATCATTCAGGCTTGAGCCAAGGCCACAGGATGTGATAACCGAAAAAATGCAGGAGCTTATGGAGCAGCGCAAGACAAAGCAGCCCATCAACCATCCCAGCGCAGGCAGTGTGTTCAAGCGTCCTGTAAACGGATATGCTGCCGCCCTTATCGAAGAATGCGGACTTAAAGGCTATGAATACGGCGGCGCTCAGGTCAGCCCGAAACACGCAGGCTTTATTGTAAATGACAACGGTGCAAGCGCAAATGATGTGCTTGGACTTATCGACCACATAAAAAAGGAAGTAAAGGAAAAGAAAAATGTTGAGCTTTGCTGTGAGGTAAGGTTTATCGGCAGAACATAAAGCGCTTTTTCTGCCGCATCACTTGCAGACAGATTACAGTGCTCCGTCAATCAGGTGATAATTATGGAATTTATTATTATAACGGGTCTTTCCGGCGCCGGAAAATCCGTTGCTATGAAAAGCATGGAGGATATCGGATATTATTGTGTAGATAATATCCCTCCGATGCTCCTGCCGACATTTTACGATCTGTGCGAAAGATCATCGGACGAGAGAATGAAGAAGATCGCAGTAGTTACCGATGTCAGGGCAGGCGATGCATTTGACGACCTGTTTGAGGCTCTTGACAGCTTCAGATCAGACAAAAAGAACTACAAGATACTGTTCCTCGATGCAAGGGACGATGTTCTTCTGCGGCGTTATAAAGAAACACGCCGCAAGCACCCCCTTGTGGATGTCAGCAAGGGATCTACCGAAAATGCGGTTGCCCTTGAACGCAGCCTTCTTATGCACGTAAAGGCAAGAGCTGATTATGTTATAGATACGTCTCTGCTTTCCGGCTCACAGCTAAGAGAAAGAATAGCTGCGCTGTTCCTTGGCAACGCTGCATTGGGCATGACTGTTACCTGCATTTCTTTCGGATTTAAGTACGGTATACCTGCCGAAGCCGACCTTGTGTTTGATGTGCGCTGTCTGCCGAATCCATTCTATATCCCTGAACTGAAGCAGCACACCGGACTTGAAGCCTGCGTTTATGATTATGTGATGAGCTTTGAGCAGTCGAAGGGCTTTGCCGAAAGGATGATATCGCTTGTTGACTACACTCTTCCGCTCTATCTTTCCGAGGGCAAAAGCCAACTTGTCATAGCTATCGGCTGCACAGGCGGCCAGCACCGTTCTGTCACGCTCACGAGAGTGCTCTATCAGCATATTATTGAATCCAGACAGAGAGCTGTCATACACCACAGAGATGTTTCAAAGAATAAGCGGTGATAATATATGTCTTTCTCAAAGGAAACCAAGGAATCACTTTGTGCAGCAGGAGAGCTTTCACCTGAACAGAAAACAGCTCTGATATACGGAATGGCCTTGTTTTCAAAGCAGTTCAGTTCTTCTGCTGTTTCCATGACTACCGAATCACGCCCTGCCGCAATGACTTATTCAGAGGGTCTTGCATCGCTTACGGGAGCTATTGTTGACCTTGAGGTAAAGCTTACAAGGCGCAAGGGGGAGAGCAGCCTTTATTATCTTTCTGTTCCCGACAGATCGGACTGCGCAAGGATATTTGACTTTTTCGGTCACGACCGCGCTCAGCCGAGCCTGCGCATAAACCGGGCAAATATTGACGGTGAGGGTGCACACGCCTGCTTTCTCAGGGGAGTTTTTCTTGTATGCGGCAGCGTGAGCGACCCCGACAAGGACTATCATCTTGAATTTTCTGTTCCGCATAAGAACCTTGCATCCGACCTTGAAAGGATAATAGGCGAGATAGAGGAGATAAGCGCCGAACCGAAAACTGTCCTGCGCAAGGGCAGCTATGTGGTCTACATCAAGGGCAGCGATAACATAGAGGATATGCTGACCTACATCGGCGCGCCTATGTCTGCATTGAATATAATGCAGAGCCGAATGGTAAAATCCGTAAGGAACCGTGTGAACCGCAGGATCAATTCTGAAACTGCCAATCTTAATAAAACAGCCGATGCATCGGCAAAGCAGCTGATCGCCATTGACCTGATACGTGAAAAGCGCGGTCTTGATTCTCTTCCTGAGGATCTTCGTGAGATGGCTATGCTTCGCGTAGAGCACCCGGAGTTCAATCTCAGAGAGCTTGGCAGCGCTTTGCCCGTGCCGATAAGCCGTTCGGGCGCAAACCACCGTATACAGCGGCTTATGGCTATAGCGGAGGAGCTAAAGGGCAAATGAGAACTGTGATCCAATATTTAGCTAAGTTTTTGTCAGAGGGAACGGCATTGGTTTTGTTGTTTCTGCCGATATGTATTTTTTTGCGGCTGCTTTATCTTAAAGAACGAAAAAAGACCGATCTTTCAGACAAGCCCGACATGGTGCATGAAACAATATTGCTGCTGTTTATGACCTTTTTGATAATGCTTTTTACACAGACGTTTATATATAATCCGGGTCTTAATAAAATATATCTTATACCGTTTTATATAATTATAAAGCAGCTTATTGAGTCGGGGCAGAATGTTTTTTTATACAGAGGTTTTATTTTTAATGTTATCGGCAATATAGGCATTTTTGTTCCGGTAGGAATTTTCATAGCGGTACTGTACAGAACCAATTATTCACAGACGCTTGTGAGGGGCTTTTTTATATCGCTCATTATAGAAACAGTGCAGATACCGCTTGAAAGGACGACCGATGTTGACGATCTCATCCTGAATACAACAGGTGCGGCCGTCGGATATGGACTGTACCGTCTGTACCATAGGATAAAAAGAAAATACAGAGAAAAAAAGCACCGCAGTGTGCCGTGAGATATCGGCATACTGCGGTATTTGCTGTGCTGCTGCAAACGGTAATGAACCAGTCTTGCTTACGGTTACTTTATAGTATATCCTTCAGGAATTTTGAATGAATCGGGTTCGACTTTGGCTGTAAGGGTATTTACCTTTACTGTAGATACGGCTCCGCTTTTGTCTATTGAAGCATATTTTATTGTATTGCCGTCATAATAAAGCCGTATGATTATGCTGCCGACAGTATATTCCTCATAGGTCAGAGCTTCGCCCTCGAATACCTCAGAGCCGCTCTTTGAATAGGTGAGAGGTTCTTTTCCGAAAAGTGATGCGATAAACGAAACGACCTTGCCCGAAGCGGGATTTGTATAGAATGCGCTTTCGTTTTCGTCAGAGCTTTCGGCTTTGCTGAGGGTCGCTGTCTTTGAGCTGTTGTCGATAACGTAGGTGCCGCTTTCGTTTCTTATAACGGCTGATTCCTGTCCGGCGATTATCATGTGGAACGAGGTGTTTTCCTTATCCTTTCTGATATTTGCGCTGAAATCTATTGATATGCCTTTTGCGATAGCCAACTTTCCCTCGGCATCAAGTGTCAGTGTGTCTCCGTTGAGTACATCCACAACACAGGTCTTTGTTTTGTCGGAGAGCTTGCTCACATCCACGAATTTTCCGGTAACGGTGCCGCTGTAATCCTTGTCGGAATTGAAGGTCGCTTCTTCTGCATCAGGCAGTTCGACTGTGCTTCCGGAAGGAGAGCTGCTGTTATCCTTGCTTTCAGGCGTTATGCTGCTCTGAGCATCCGAAAGCTGTTCTGATGCAGAAGCTGTGCTTGTTCCTTCGGGTATAGAGTCTGATTTTGTGTTTTTATCGTTCCGGCAGGCGGCCATTGACAGTATCATCATAGCCGCAATCAGGGCAATAACTGTTTTTTTCATTGTTTCTTTTTCTCCTTATTTATGTGATATCTAAAAAACTCATTCCGCAGCTTTCCGCCCGCAGAAGAAGGTGCATCAGCGGCGCTTTGCAGAGACTGCTTTAGCAGACATAATTACTCTGGCGGTACTAACTGCGGCATGAGAGAGACAGACAGCGTAACCATAAAAAGTATATGCTTGCGTATTATAAACTTTTAACTTTACAATTTTGAATAACTCCAAACTTAATTCAGTCAATATCAGGATTATACCACAGTCAAGGCGGGGATACAACTGCTGAAAGGCGATTTTTTTTGATCAAAATGATGAAAAAACGCTCTTCACGAAAATTTTCATTGACACGGAGGATTTTTTGATTATAATAGTATTGTATATATATGCTGCTGTGATGAGAAAAAGAGCAATACCGCCGTCAAAGAGAGAAAACCGTTTGATGAGAGGTTTTTACGGAAGGCTGCTTGGGCTGACTCGGAGCATTTGCGGAAAACCGCAACGCATGGCTGCGTTATGGCCTTTGAGCGGCGCGTCTTTGGCGCGCAATTTGGGTGGTAACACGGATCTTTTCGTCCCATACAGGCGAAAGGGTCTTTTTTATTTCTCACGGCGGCAAATTAAGCAAAGGGTGATAAAAATGAAATGGACAGGATTGAATGAATTAAGAGAAATGTATTTGTCCTTCTTTGAGTCAAAGGGACATCTCAGACTGCCGAGCTTTCCGCTCATACCCAACAACGACAACAGCCTTCTTCTCATCAACTCCGGTATGGCACCTATGAAGAAATTCTTCACAGGTGAGGTGACTCCTCCGAGAACAAGGGTGACTACCTGCCAGAAGTGCATACGTACTCCCGATATCGAGAGGGTAGGCATTACCGCGCGTCACGGTACTTTTTTTGAAATGCTCGGAAACTTTTCCTTCGGAGATTACTTCAAGCATGAGGCTATGGCATGGGCGTGGGAATTCTTTACCAAGGTGCTTGAAATGCCTGCCGAGAAGATATATATATCCGTTTACGAAAACGATGACGAGGCATGGGATATATGGACAAATGAAGTAGGCGTTGACCCGTCTCACCTTAAAAGACTTGGCAAAGAAGACAACTTCTGGGAGCACGGCGAAGGTCCCTGCGGCCCCTGTACTGAGCTTTACTTTGACAGAGGTGAAAAATACGGCTGCGGCAAGCCGGACTGCGGCGTAGGCTGCGACTGTGACAGATATGTTGAGGTATGGAACAACGTATTTTCACAGTTTGTAAATGACGGACACGGAAATTATACCCCGATGGATCATCCGAACATTGATACCGGCATGGGTCTTGAAAGACTTGCCTGTGTGATGCAGGGCGTGGATAATCTTTTCCTTGTTGATACGGTGCAGAACATAATGAAGAAAATATCTGAGCTTGTAGGCGTAAGCTACGGCGAGAGCGAAAAGACGGATATTTCACTGCGTGTTATAACCGACCACATCAGAAGCACTACATTTATGATCGGTGACGGCGTAATGCCTTCAAACGAGGGCAGAGGCTACGTTCTCAGGAGACTGCTCAGGAGGGCGGCACGTCACGGCAGACTTCTCGGCATAAAGGACAGCTTCCTTTACAAGGTAGTTGATACAGTTATACAGGAGAATGCATCTTATCCTGAGCTTTCCGAAAAGCGCGATCTTATAGTAAAGGTCATCAAGACAGAGGAGGAGAGCTTCGGAAGAACTCTCGATCAGGGCTTTGCGCTCCTTGATGATATAATGAAGAGATCCGAGACCAACCGCATCACGGGAGAGGATGCTTTCAGGCTTAATGACACATTCGGCTTCCCGATAGACCTTATCAGAGAGGTCGCAGAGGAGAAGGGCTTTACTGTAGATACAGACGGCTATAACGAGCTTCTCAAAGAGCAGAAGATAAGGGCAAAGAACGCAAGAAAGAATGCAGGCGCAGATGCATGGCTCAGCGACAGCGTTGATTTCAGCGGTATAGACAAGACTGAATTTATCGGTTATACCGAGCTTGCTTCAAGCTCAAGGATAGCTGCGATCGTTGAAGACGGTGAGAGAGTCGAATTCGGCGGTACAGGCGATGATGTGGTCATCGTGCTTGACAAAACCCCGTTCTATGCAGAAAGCGGCGGTCAGGTAGGCGACAGGGGCGTTATCCTTGCCGACAAAACAAAGCTTGAAGTGCTTGACACCGTTAAGGACAACAACGGGATATATATGCATCACTGCCATATCGCAGAGGGAACTGTCGAGGTCGGTCAGACTGTCAGCGCAGAGGTAAACAAGGAGAACCGCTTCTCGATAATGCGCAACCATACGGCGGCTCACCTGCTGCAGGCTGCGCTCAGAAAGGTCCTCGGCACACACGTTGAGCAGGCAGGCCAGCTTGTTGACAGCGAAAAGCTGCGCTTTGACTTCACTCATTTCTCTGCTCTGACAGATGAGGAGCTTGCTCAGATAGAAGCTCTCGTCAACGAAGAGATTTTCAGCGGTGTTGACGTCGTAACAAAGGAAATGAAGATAGAGGAAGCAAAGAAGCTTGGCGCTATGGCTCTCTTTGGCGAGAAATACGGCGATATCGTAAGAGTTGTTATGATAGACGATTTCTCAAAGGAGTTCTGCGGCGGTACGCATATAGAGAACACCTCGAAGATCGGTCTGTTCAGGATAAAGAGCGAAGGCTCCGTTGCATCGGGCGTAAGAAGGATCGAGGCTGTTACGGGCAGGAACGTCCTTACAATGCTTGATGAATATAAGAATACCACCATCGAATGCATGAAGGCTCTGAAGATCACCAATGCTGCAAATCTTGCGTCCTCATGTGAGAGCGCAGCAGCCGAGCTGAAGGAGAAGGACAGGGAGATAGACCGTCTTAACACAAGGGTATCAGCAATGGCGCTTGATAATATATTCAGCGTTTCTGTTATCGAAAAGGGCGTAAGGATCATCAAGGGACGCTTTGACGGCATGAATTCCGCCGCACTCAAGAGAATGTGCGACAGAGTGCTTGAAGTCGCACCCAAGAGCGCTGCCGTTCTTTTTGCTGTTGATGAAGGCAAAGCAAACCTTGCTGTTGTCTGCGGAATCGAGGCTCAGAAAAAGGGACTTCATGCAGGAAAGCTCATCAAGCAGGTGGCAGAGCTTGTTGACGGCAAGGGCGGCGGCAAGCCCGAAAGAGCTATGGCAGGCGTAGGCGATGCATCAAAGATCGAAGCAGCTCTTGATAAGGTAAACGATATAATCTTCGGCAGCATAAAGGAATGATATTCTTGCCGCATTACTGCAAAGTACAACAAAAATAATACAAAATCGCATATCCAATATATCAGCATCTGTCAATTTATTCCCTGAAATATTGACAGATGCTGTTTTATATGATAATAATAGTATTGTACAGCTATAATAGACTGTATAAATAATAAAGGTACGGAGGTAAACGAATTGACAAGAAAACATAAGATAGTCACACGGCTGCTTACACTGATAATATCGGCAATGCTTGTTTTTGCGGCAGGGGTATCGGTCAACGCAGAGCCTCTCCATAACCTTGCAGCGAATGCGCTTACGCAGAAATATGACGATTCGATCAATAACTCATATATCAGTGCGGAAAGGATATTTCAGGGAGGATCAGTGCTGCTTCATGCGGCGCCCAAGGGCGTAGACCCTTCAAAGTGTACATATTCTTTTTCTTTCAGAGCCAAGGGCTTCATCTGGTTTACGCTCAGTGATTTCAGCGATGTTCAGGATTACAACTGGTCGCCGACAACTATGGGCGATTATGAGGTATGCATAAAGATCAAGTTCGGTCAGACTATAGGTCGGAAGTTCTTCAATGTAAGAGTTTCCCGTGAGCTTATCGGCAGGCCTTATATCAGCACTTCATTTATTCAGATCGGCAATACGGTGGAGCTGAGTGCAGATCACGAGGGCGGCTACGGCAATGTAAACTGCGCGTTTTATTACAAGCGCAAGGATGAATATACATGGAGCACTCTCAGCGGCTTCGGTCCTGCTGATTACATAAAATGGCGTCCGACCGCTGCAGGCGAATATGATATATGCATCAAGATCGCAGACGATGACGATCAGCTGAAAGAGGGCTATTACAGCCTGACTGTATCCGAAACTCTTCCCAAGACACCGACAGAGTTTGTGATAACCGTCAGATCGCCGATAGCTTCTCCGTATTTCTGGAAATGCAATTTCACCGACAGCGATGTGCTTGATTATTACGTTGCAGAAAAGCCTGCTGCGCTGGAGGATCTGAAAACATACGTGATCCTTGAATACCATTTCAGGACCAAGGCAGCCGGCAGAACGAGCATCGGTCTTGAGTATAACACCTATAACGGCGAGAAGTATGAATTGTCATACGATGTGACCGTTGACAAGAACCTGAATTATACCGTCAATCAGTCGGACGGCAGCTATACGGAAAAGCAGCTTCCCGAGCCAAAGCAGGTAACAGGCAGCTTTTCGGTTTCACTTGGAAAAACAGAGACCGGCAGCAAATGGAGCTGTGAGATAAGCGACAACCTTGTAGCCGACATTACAAAGACGGATAATTATGCTCCCTATGAGGATACATTCAGCTTCAAGACCTACAGAAAAGGCAGCTTCACGATCTCATTCACCTGCTACTCTGTCACCGAGAGGAAAGAAAAGTACAAGGTGTTCTACGACATAACCGTAGACGATGATCTGAACGCAAGCGTTTTCAACAAGGACGGCATATACATAGACTACACTGAGCTTCCGGATATCGTTCAGTAGTTCAGCGCCGGCGAGACGCCGCTCCCAATTCGCCGGCGAGCCGCCGCTCCCGATTATCTGCTTGTTCAACACATACCTTAGTCAATGCCGCCAGAAAATTAGTTAGGAGTTAGGAGTGTGGAGTGTAGAGTTAAAAGCGTCTGCTAAAGAAGTTTTTGCAAAGCATCGCTGATGCACTTGCTTCTACGGGAATGACTGCCGAATGAGCAAGAAGGAGCGACACCAAAAAACTAACGCCGTTGTTTTACACTCGCAGGGAGCGGGAGCGGACACGGGGGCGGCAGCTTGCCGCAGCGGACACGGGATATTTTCGATGTTGTATTGACAAATATACTGTTTTTAGTGTATTATATTATTGTTATTAAGGACGGCAATGCGTTGATGTGCCTGTGGGTACGATGCTTTGTCGGCTAAAAAGAAAAGGGGTTATCTTAATGGCAAATATTGACGTTACCAAATACGGTATCAGCGATGTGAAGGAAATAGTTTATAATCCTTCTTATGAGCAGCTCTTCAAGGATGAGACAGATCCTTCACTTGAAGGCTACGAAAAAGGACAGGTCACCGAGCTTGGAGCAGTTAACGTAATGACAGGTATCTATACCGGACGTTCACCCAAGGATAAATTTATCGTTATGGATGAAAAGTCAAAGGATACTGTATGGTGGACAACACCTGAATATCCCAACGACAACCATCCTGCAAGCGAGGAAGCATGGAGTGCCTGCAAGGCTCTGGCACTCAAAGAGCTTTCAGGCAAGAAGCTCTATGTAGTAGATGCTTTCTGCGGCGCAAACAAGGATTCACGCATGGCTGTCCGCTTCATTATGGAGGTGGCATGGCAGGCTCACTTTGTAGAAAATATGTTCATCAAGCCCACAGCTGAGGAGCAGGAGAGCTTTGAGCCTGACTTCGTTGTATATACAGCTTCAAAGGCTAAGGTAGAAAACTATAAGGAGCTTGGCCTTAACTCCGAAACAGCTGTTCTCTTCAATGTTTCAAGCCGTGAGCAGGTGATCCTCAATACATGGTACGGCGGCGAGATGAAGAAGGGTATGTTCTCTATGATGAACTACTTCCTGCCTCTCCAGGGCATGGCTTCAATGCACTGCTCTGCAAATACCGACATGAACGGCGAACACACAGCTATCTTCTTCGGCCTTTCAGGTACAGGCAAGACCACTCTTTCTACAGATCCGAAGCGTCTTCTTATCGGTGATGACGAGCACGGATGGGACGATAACGGCGTATTCAACTTTGAGGGCGGCTGCTATGCAAAGGTGATCGGCCTTGATAAGGACAGCGAGCCTGACATCTTCAACGCTATCAAGAGAAATGCTCTCCTTGAAAACGTTACTGTTGATGCTGACGGCAAGATCGACTTCGACGACAAGAGCGTTACAGAGAACACACGTGTTTCTTATCCTATCGAGCATATCGAGAAGATAGTTAAGAATGTAAACAAGATCTCATCCGGCCCTGCTGCCGATAATGTGATCTTCCTCTCCGCTGATGCATTCGGCGTTCTTCCGCCTGTATCTGTTCTTACACCTGAGCAGACACAGTATTACTTCCTCTCAGGCTTCACAGCTAAGCTTGCAGGTACAGAGCGCGGCATCACAGAGCCTACTCCCACATTCTCTGCTTGCTTCGGTCAGGCTTTCCTTGAGCTCCATCCGACAAAGTATGCCGAGGAGCTTGTAAAGAAAATGGAAAAGAGCGGCGCTAAGGCTTATCTTGTAAACACAGGCTGGAACGGCACAGGCAAGAGGATCACGATCAAGGATACAAGAGGTATCATCGACGCTATTCTCAACGGCTCTATCAAGGATGCTCCCACAAAGAAGATCCCTTACTTCGATTTCGAGGTACCCACAGAGCTTCCGGGCGTTGACACAGGCATTCTTGACCCCAGAGATACATATTCAGATCCCGCAGTATGGGACGAGAAAGCAAAGGATCTTGCTTCAAGATTCGTCAAGAACTTCAAGAAGTATGAGACCAACGAGGCAGGCAAGGCTCTTGT
The DNA here is from genome assembly GCA_902802105.1 of uncultured Ruminococcus sp. GTDB lineage: Bacteria > Bacillota > Clostridia > Oscillospirales > Acutalibacteraceae > UBA1213. The sequence goes on along the minus strand of CADCKR010000005.1, from coordinate 29,844 downwards.
AGCAGCAGGCCCGAAGGTATGATATAACAAAACAGCTTGATCAGGCTTTTAACTGTCCGGTGTCTTTACAGGCATCGGACAGATTTTCTATAATGCGGAAAGAGGTGCGGCGTATGTCATCAGCGTTGAATTTTATATTCATATTGTTATTCATTGCTGTTATTTTTGTTGTTATGGGTGTTGCAGGCTACAAAAGCTTAAAAAGCGACAAGCCGAGAATTTGCTATACGATTTCCGGAAAGGGAGTTGTTACTGATGTTGTTACGAGCCTGCCGCCGTCTTTGCGGAAGTATATATATCCGGGCTGCGGTGACGGCGAGGAGGCAGGCTGGTATTTTCCTGTCGTGGAATATACATATATGGGAAAAACTTTCAACAAGATCTCAATGAAGGGAACACGGAGCTGCAGAAAGTTTTATCAGGGCAAAAAAGTAAGGATATCCATTTCGGATAGATTGCCGCACCTTATGATCGTTATTGATTAAACTGCTTTCATTATCAGCATTATATATTATTTCCTTAGTCGGGGGGACTTTCAAGCGGAAGTCCCCCCCGAAAGCTGAATTAAGTAATGAGCATAAATGAGCAACACCAAAAAACTAACGCCGCTGATTTATGTTATGCCTTCCGTGATCTTTTTTGTTTCAGGCTTGCATTTTGGATGCGTATGTGTATAATGGTTATTATGTATGAAAGATAAAGGTGAGAAAGGATAATCCCCATGAAAACAAGTGACTTTTATTATGATCTGCCGGAAGAGCTTATCGCACAGACTCCGGCTGAACCGCGCGACAGTTCGAGAATGCTTGTTCTTGACAGAAAGACCGGCGAGATTTCGCATGAGCATTTTTATGATATACTTGACCATCTCCGTGAAGGCGACTGCCTGATACTCAATGATTCGAGAGTGCTTCCCGCAAGGCTTTTCGGCAGGAAAAAGGAAACAGGCGCAAATGTGGAATTTCTGCTCCTGCGCAATATAAGCGGAAACCGCTGGGAGACACTTACAAAACCGGGCCGAAAAGCAAAGCCCGGCGCGGAATTTGTTTTTGGTGACGGTATTATGACCTGCAGGGTCGCTGACGTTACAGACGACGGCAACCGCATTGTTGATTTTGAATGTGAGGGTAATTTTTATGAGGCGCTTGACAGGCTTGGACAGATGCCGCTGCCGCCGTACATTCACGAAAAGCTGAAGGATCAGGAACGCTATCAGACAGTGTACAGCCGCGAAAGAGGCTCCGCAGCTGCTCCTACAGCCGGTCTGCACTTTACAAGGGAGCTGCTCAGAAAAGCGGAGGAAAAAGGCGTTAAGATAGGCTTTGTTACTCTTCATGTAGGTCTTGGCACGTTCAGACCCGTAAAGGTCGATGATGTGACAAAGCATAAGATGCATTCCGAACATTATGAAATGAGCGAAAAAACAGCCCGCCTTATAAACGAGACCAAGAAAAACGGCGGCCGTGTCATTTCTGTAGGAACAACAAGCTGCCGCACCCTTGAAACAGTCGCAAAAAAAGAGGGCTGCATAAAGGCAAGCGAGGGATGGACGGATATTTTTATCTATCCCGGCTTCAAATTTGAGGTGATAGACGGCCTTATCACAAACTTTCATCTTCCGGAAAGCACCCTTATAATGCTTGTATCGGCTTTTGCGGGCTTTGATAATATTATGAACGCATACAAAACTGCTGTCAGAGAAAGGTACAGATTTTTTAGCTTCGGGGACTGCACTTTGATCGTCTGAACGAATCGGAAGATAGAAAAATGAGTGAAAAAGACTATGCAAAGAGTATTATTGAGCTGATCTCAAAGCATATTCTTGAAAAATATCACAAAGCATTTGAGGAGCTGGCAAAATGATAAAATTCAGTCAGGAAAAAGTGCTGCTGATGCATCAGCTCATAGCACAGGAGACAGGCGGCGATGCCGGTGTCAGAGATCAGGTATGTATGTTATGCTTACCTTTTTTGAAATGAATGGCATACATATTTCACCCTCTGACGAGGATATTGTACATCTTGGTCTTGCAGCTGCTTCCGGAAAAGCAGGATATGACAGTATTCTTGACTGGATAAGATCATTTGAAAAATAATCGGTTTGATATTTGCTTGTATCTTTATGTAAAAAACAGTCGTTTGGCGGCGAATTTATGTTGACAACAGGGTGTTCAAGCGGTAAAATATATAGTTGTCCGGCCGGTAATAATAAAGATATTTGCCGGCAGATATTTTGTGTGTTGTATACTGATAATTGCTAAATGGAGGTATTGAAATGAAATATAAGGCAATATTATTGTCTGCTGTTATCCTTGCGGCGGCTTTGGTCGGAGGCTGCTCTTCGGGTGGCTCCGGCAATACCAAAGCATCAGACACACCACAGTCATCCGCTGCGGAGGAATCAGCTGTGCAGCAGTCTGAGGAGGAAAGCTCCGTGGAACAGAGCAATGCAGAGCAGAGTACGGAAACATCAGATGAAAGCTCCGCCGAATCTCAGCCGGCAGGTACGCCTGTTGATGCAAGCTGGTTCAATGACGCCGTGTTCATCGGTGACAGTGTTACATTAAAGCTCTCATACTATGCCGATAACGGCGATCTTGGCGAAACTGTGTTCCTGTGTGCCGGCAGCCTTGGCTATAACAATTCGCTTTGGGATATCGACCACGAGGATAACGTCCATCCGGTATATAACGGCGAGAAGGTCACTATCTTTGACGGCGTTGAGCGTCTTAAACCCAAAAAGATATTTGTGATGATGGGCATGAACGATATCGGCCTTTACGGTGTAGACGACACGATAGACGCTATGAAAACAGTCACTGACAAGCTTGCAGAGAAGTGTCCGGATTCGGTCATATATATAGAATCCGTTACTCCTATGGTAAGCAACAGTTCACTTGGCGATCTTAACAATGACAATATCAGAGCCTTTGACGAAAAGCTTAAAGAGGTTTGCGCAGAAAAGGGATATAAATATCTTGATGTATACTCTGCCGTATCGGATGAAAACGGCGACCTTGTATACGAATACTGCGGCGACCCGCCCACAGACGATAACCCCAACGGAATGGGTCTTCACTTTACGGATGAGGGCTGCAAGATATGGGCAGACTATCTGAAAGCTAATGTGCAGTGAGGTAAGTGTAATGAAAAAGCTTTTTGCAGCAATTATTTCAGCGGCTCTTGTAATGTCGCTCTGTGCCTGCTCAAAAAATAATAAGGTCGATGAAAAAAGTGACTCATCGGCTGAGATATCCGAAACAGCAAGCGAAACGGAAGAAAAGTCAACATTGCCGATAAAGGAAAGCTCCGATAAGCAAAAGACTTCATCCGATGCCTCATCAAAGGACAGCTCCGCTCAGGCTTCAAAGGATGAAAGCAAGGCTTCCGGATCCGGCACCTCAGAGCAGGAAAACGAAAAGTCTGCGGACGAAGGCTCAGAGAACAGCGAAGGTGAAAGCACTGACGAAGGCTCAGAGAACAGCGAAGGTGAAAGCACTGACGAAGGCTCAGAGGACAGCGAAGGCGAAAGCACTGACGAAGGCTCAGAGAACAGCGAAGAAGAAAGCACTGACGAAGGCTCAGAGGACAGCGAAGAAGAAAGCGCTGACGAAGGCTCAAAGGACAGTGAAGAAGAAAGCAGCGAAGAGGAATACCTTGAGGAAGAAAGCAGCAGGGAAGAACCTGTATCGCGTCCTTCTGTAACTCCTTCCGGCACTGCGGTCGATGCAGGCTGGTTTGACGATGCTCTTTTCATCGGTGACAGCGTTACTCTGAAATTATCCTACTATGCTGACTACGGCTCTCTCGGAGATGCAGAGTTTTTGTGCGCCGGCAGTCTTGGATATAACAATGCGCAATGGGATCTCAACGATCCTGACAATGTGCACCCGTATTATAACGGACAGAAATTTCTTGTCGATGACGGCGCTGCATATATAAACCCTGCAAAGATATTTATCATGCTCGGCATGAACGATATCGGAATGTACGGCGTTGACGGCGCTGTAGAGGCTATGAAGACCGTAACTCAGCGCATTGCCGATAAATGCCCGAATGCGGTGATATACGTCCAGTCGGTTACGCCGATGCTTGAGAATATGCAGCTCAGGGATCTCAACAACAGGACTATTGCCGAATTCAACGAAAAAATACAGCCGATCTGTCAGGAGAGGGGATATATCTATCTTGACGTTGCTTCTGCGATGGATGACGGATACGGCAACCTTGTCTATGAATACTGCGGCGATCCTACAGCAATGGGTCTGCATTTCTCCGATGCAGGCTGCGCGGTATGGGTAGACTACCTGAAAAATCACGTTGCCTGAGTTAAGTTTAAAAAGCTGCTGCTTTTAAAAAATAAGAAATCAAGGATAATGAAAGGAAGAAATCAAAATGAAAAAAACATTCAGGACTATTTTTGCTGCTCTCGCAGCATCAGCACTTTGCCTTGCGCTCTGCGCCTGCGGCGGAGGTTCAGACAACAGCGCCTCATCGGCTCCGGCTTCGACCGGATCAACTGCTTCTGTTGAAGCTCCCGCATCCGATGCAGAGGGCTCAGCCGCATCAACGGAAGCTCCCGCATCCGGAAATCTGACTCAGGCTCTTGAAAAGGTAAAGGCAGAGGTAAAATTCCCCGCTGAAACAAACGACTATACCGCAAAAAGGATAAAGAGGACCTTCGGACTTGAAGAAAGCCAGATGGAAGAGTTTGCAGGCCTTTACTGCATCGACGGCGTAACACAGGATCAGATCATCTACATCAAGGCTAAGACAGCAGACGATGTTGAGGCTATCCGCGCTGCGCTTCAGGCAAACTGGGAGTCTGTTTACAACGTAATAAAGAGCTATACTCCCGAACAGGCAGCTATCATTGAGAAGGCAACTGTTGATGTAAACGGAAATTATGTATCTCTCGTTATTTCAGGCAGTGCAGATCAGATCAAGACAATTTTCAACGATTACCTGAAATAATCTGAGATCGGTGGTGTGTCTGCTTGGTCTTTTCAAGCTTTATATTCTTGTTTATGTTCCTGCCGGTCGTGCTTGCGCTTTATTATATAACGCCGCGCCGGTTCAGGAACCTTACTCTGCTGATAGTTGACCTCGTGTTTTACTCATGGGGTGAGCCGATGCTGGTGCTGCTTATGCTGGTATCCATACTCATCAACTATTTTGCGGCAATACTTATCGGCATAAACCGTGAGAAAAAAGCCCTTTCAAGGACTATTTTCGTTACAGCGATAGTGCTTAACCTCGGTCTGCTCGGATTTTTCAAGTATGCGGGCTTCATTGGCGAAACACTCAATTTTGTGATGCCCTTCCTGAACATACCGATAATCAAGGTGTCGCTTCCGATAGGCATTTCATTCTATACCTTCCAGACTATGTCCTATACCATCGACGTCTACAGGAACACGGTAAAGGTGCAGAAGAATATAATCGCTTTCGGTACCTATGTTTCACTGTTCCCTCAGCTCATAGCAGGTCCTATAGTGCGCTATTCTGATGTGGCCGAACAGCTTGTGAACCGCCGTGAGAGTCTTCAGCAGTTTACTGAAGGCGTCAGGATATTCCTTGTAGGTCTTTCCAAAAAAGTCCTGCTTGCAAATCAGATGGGCGTACTCTGGGACAGCGTAAGAAGAAGCGGCGAATCCGCCGGCGCGCTTGGCGCATGGGTAGGAATAATCGCATACACATTTCAGATATATTTTGATTTCAGCGGCTACTCGGATATGGCTATCGGTCTTGGCAAGATGTTCGGCTTTGAGTTTATGAAAAACTTCGACTATCCATACATCTCAAAGAGCATAACCGAATTCTGGAGAAGATGGCATATCTCTCTTGGCACATGGTTCCGTGAGTATGTCTACATTCCTCTCGGCGGCAACCGCAAGGGACTTGGCAGACAGATAATAAATATGAGCGTTGTCTGGTTCCTTACAGGACTGTGGCATGGAGCAAGCTGGAACTTCATTCTCTGGGGCGTTTACTTCGGAATTATACTTATCATTGAAAAGAGCTTCTTGCTAAAGCTTCTCAAAAAAGCTCCTGCCTTCGTAGGGCATATCTATTCTCTGCTGCTTATAGTTCTGGGATGGGTGCTGTTCTACTTTGAGGATATGGCGGAAATGGCTGAATTTATCGGAAGACTGTTCGGCAGCAGCGGCTTTATGATGAGCGGCAGCATTGTGCCTACCGTTATCTCATACATACCTCTGCTTATAGCCGCCGCCCTTGTTTCAACGCCGCTTTTCACCTTTATCTACCACAAGATAAAGTCAAAGCCGGTTATTTGCGTGATCGACAACGCAGGCTGTGTGCTTGCTCTGCTGCTTTGTGTTTCCGCACTTGCAAGCAGCGCATACAACCCGTTCCTTTACTTTAAGTTCTGATAATGGAGGTAAATATGAAAATCAGGAATTTCTTCAAGTATTTGCCGACATTTGTTTTCTGCGGTTTTATCTTTACTTTTATGCTTCTGTGGATAATTATCCCGAAGGAGCATTATTCTCCTCAGGAAAAGCGTGTCCTTGCGGATTTCCCTGAGCTGACAGCCGAAACGCTTTTCAACGGCAGCTTTCAGAAGGAGCTTGACACTTATCTTTCCGACCATATGCCTGCAAGAAATTTCTTTGTCGGTCTTAATGCGGACTATGAGCTTATTTCCGGCAGGAACGGCTCAAAAGGCGTCTATCTCGGCTCTGATGATTTCCTGCTGCCGAAGCCTGCGCAGGGAGGAGAAAACCTCATCAAAAATGCCGGCTACATCAAGGAGTTTGCCGAGGATATAGACATTCCCGTATATATGACAGTCCTGCCTTCATCGGGCTATATCAACAGTGACAAGCTTCCGTGGAACCATGATGAATATAAGGATGCCGAGCTTATCGAGGGCGTTAAGAATGCTCTTGGCAGCAAGGTAAAATATTTTGACTCGGTAAGTCTTTTCGAGGAAAAGGCTTCATCAAGACAGCTCTATTACAGGACTGACCATCACTGGACATCCGCAGGCGCCTATGAGTGCTACTGCGGGCTTGGCAGTGCTATGGGCTATGCTCCTGTAGCAGAGGATAGGTTCAATAAGGAAACGATAGACGGCTTCTACGGTACGTCATATTCAAAAAGCGCTTTGTGGTTCGTTCCGCCGGATAATATCGAGCTCTGGAAGTGCATTGACCAGAGCAGCGACGCTGTTTCGGTCGAAATAGCTGACGGCGACGACAAAAAGAGCGGAAAAAGCTATTTCTTCCGTGAGCAGCTTGAAAACGATGATAAGTACCCTGTATTTCTTGACGGCAACCATAGTCTTGTCCGCATAAAGAACAAGGACGCCAAGGGCGGAAAGATAGTTGTTATCAAGGATTCCTATGCGCACACATTAGTACCTTTTCTTTCACTGAATTACAGCGAGATCATCATGGTCGATCTCCGCTATTACAAAAAAGAAGTATCGGCGCTTGCGGAAAGCGAAAATGCCGATGCTGTACTGGTTCTGTATTCACTCTCGAACCTTTCTGAGGATACGAACCTTTCATACTTATTCTGAATTAACGGAAGTGAGCAGAATGCCGAAGATAAATCTGAAATACAAGGCTATTGTATACATGATACTGTCGGCATTCTGCTTTGCCGTTATGAACCTTTTGGTGCGTATGTCGGGAGATATCCCGGCATTTCAGAAAAGCTTCTTCCGCAACCTTGTGGCGGTTTTCTTTGCGCTTGTGATACTTTTAAAAAACGGCAGCGGGTTCCGCTGGAAAAAGGGCAACCTGAAATTTCTGCTGCTGCGTTCCGCAGTGGGCACATTCGGAATAGTCTGCAATTTTTACGCCCTTGGACAGATACCGCTTTCGGATGCATCAATGCTGAATAAGATGTCGCCGTTTTTTGTCATTGTGTTTTCGTGGATGATACTTAAAGAAAAGCTCACACTTGTGCAGGGAACTGCGGTCTTCGTAGCTTTTGTAGGAACACTGTTTATCATCAAGCCGTCATTTCAGAATGTGGAGCTGCTTCCGTCAGCAATAGGTCTTTTCGGCGGTATGTGCGCCGGCTTTGCCTATACGATGGTTCGCATACTCGGACAAAGGGAAGAGCCGGGCGCAAGGATAGTATTTGTGTTTTCGGCGTTTTCGTGTATCTCTATGCTGCCCTTCCTGATATTCGACTATCACAGCATGGAATGGCAGCAGCTCCTTATGCTGCTTGGCGCAGGTCTGGCGGCAACAGGCGGACAATTTTCGATAACTGCGGCATATTCCAACGCGCCTGCGCGTGAGATATCGGTATATGATTATTCGCAGATAATATTTGCAACGATGCTCGGCTTTGTGTTCCTCGGAGAGGTGCCGGACATTTACAGCGTTGTCGGCTACGTGATAATATGCGCAATGGCAGTGCTGACATTTATGTACAACAATAAAAAGGGCATCTTTGCGCATGAACGCAGAAAAAAATAAAATACACCGGAGGGACGCTTCACAATGTCCTGCTTCCGGTGTATTTTTTATGTTTATGCATTTTATTTTTCAGCGTATTTTTTTGCCTGAGCAACCGCCAGACTGTCACAGCGCTCGTTTTCGGGGTGGCCGTTGTGTCCTCTTACCCAGTTGATAATGACCTTGTGCCTGTCAAGAAGAGAGAGCATTTCATCCCAGAGCTCGGCGTTTTTGGCTTTTGTTTTGTCGCTTTTTATCCAGTTGTTCTTTTTCCAGCTTCGCGCCCAGCCCTTCTGTATAGCGTTGCATACGTACTGAGAATCGCTTGTGAGGTGTACCTCGCAGGGCTCCTTCAGAGCTTTCAGCCCTTCAATAACGGCAAGCATTTCCATGCGGTTGTTGGTGGTCTGTGCTTCGCCGCCTGAAAGCTCCTTTTCGTGACCGTTGTATCTCAATATGGTGCCCCAGCCGCCCGGTCCCGGATTACCGCTGCACGCGCCGTCGGTAAACATTTCTATTACCTTCATCGGATCATTCCTTTCTCAGGCTTCCTTAACAGACTTTCCCGTTATATGTTCGGGAACCAGCGCAAAGACAAGCACAGCCTGTCCGAAGCCTTTTACCTCATTTTCAATGTATTTTTCGTCATCTGTAAATTTGAGACTGAGCTTTTTGCTTATCTCAATAGCCTTGTCGTGGTCGGTGACTATCTCTGTCCTGCCGAAAACTATAACGCTCCTGAAATTCAGCGCCCACTCGCCGGATCTTCTGTATCCGCTGTCATACACGCAGAAGGAGGCTTTATTGCAGTTCTTTATGGCGTCGATCTTATGGCCGGTCTTGCCGCTGTGAAAGTACAGCTTTCCGTCCTCTGCGTCATAATAATGGTTGATCGGCAGGCCGTAAGGATAACCGTCATCTCCGATCACAGATAAAACTCCGCGTTTTTCATTTTTCAGCAGTCCGATACAATCATCTGAGGAGAGCTTTTGTTTTTTTCTTGCAATATCTCTGAACATACGTTATATCCCTTCAAAAAATTAAACATCAGCTTGCTTGATGTGATAATCTAATTATACACGATATCGCGCATAAATCAAGTGTTTCGCACCCCTTTCCGCTCCCTGCGAGTGTAAAACAACGGCGTTAGTTGGTTGTGTCGCTCCTTCTTGCTCATTAGGCAGTCATTCCCGTAGAAGCAGGTGCATCCGCGTTGCTTTGCAAAGACTTCTTTAGCAGACGCTGGCGCAGAGCCTGCGCCGGCGAGCCGCCGGTGCCGTGTCCGCTCCGCTCGTTTACACTCGCTTTGTTCTGTTCATTCCTTAGTCATTCCCGTAGAAGCAGGTGCATCAGCGGTGCTTTGCAAAGACTTCTTTAGCAGGCGCTGATTACTATCCACTATCCACTATTCACTATAACAGTTTGCTCCAAACTCCGCACTCCATAAAGCTTGCAGGCGGCACAGAGTGGAATGTATATTATACATTATTTTATGCATAAATGTATATTTTCTTATGCCGGACGTCGCTTATGATATGGTAAAATGCGCCAAACTCCTGCTGATATTTGGCTATATCTCATAAATATATGTATGTTATCAACAAAACCCGAATGAGATATTAAAATAAACCTGATAAATATACAAAAGTTGCCTGCGCTGAATAAATATTCAAAAATCACTTGATTTTATACAAAAAACGTGTATAATAAATACTGTAATCTAAATGACACGGAGGTAATCATCATGGGTGATATCAAAAAGGTAGTTCTTGCTTATTCAGGCGGACTTGACACATCAATAATTATTCCCTGGCTGAAGGAAAACTATGACAACTGCGAGGTCATCGCTGTTTCAGGTGATGTAGGACAGGGTACAGAGCTTGACGGTCTTGAAGAGAAGGCTCTCAAGACAGGCGCTTCAAAGCTCTATATCGAGGATCTTAACAAGGAATTCATCGAGGAATATGTTTTCCCGACAATAAAGGCAGACGCTGTTTACGAGAGCAAGTATCTTCTCGGAACATCCTTTGCACGTCCTGTTATTGCAAAGCGTATAGTTGAGATCGCGCTCAAGGAAGGCGCAGATGCTATCTGCCACGGCTGCACAGGCAAGGGCAACGATCAGGTTCGTTTTGAGCTTGCTATCAAGGCATTTGCTCCCGACATGAAGATCATTGCTCCCTGGAGAGAGTGGAGCATCAAGTCACGTGACGAGGAGATCGACTATGCCGAGGCGCACAATATTCCTCTCAAGATAACACGAGAGACCAACTATTCAAAAGACAAGAATATCTGGCACATTTCACACGAGGGTCTTGATCTGGAGAACCCCGCAAATGAGCCGATGTATAATAAAGAAGGCTTCCTGGAGCTTGGTGTTTCGCCCGAGCAGGCTCCGGATAAGGCTACTTATGTCACTATTTCCTTTGAGAAGGGTGTTCCGGTGGCTGTTGACGGCGAGAAGCTCGGTTCTGTTGAGATCGTCAAGAAGCTCAATAAGCTTGGCGGCGAGAACGGCATCGGCATTGTTGATCTTGTAGAGAACAGACTTGTCGGCATGAAGTCAAGAGGTGTTTATGAGACTCCCGGCGGAACTATTCTCTATCATGCTCACAACAAGCTTGAAGAGATCACACTCGACAGAGATACCTATCACTACAAGCAGCAGGTAGGTCTGCGCTTTGCAGAGTTAGTATACTTCGGTCAGTGGTACACACCCCTCAGAAAGGCTCTTTCGGCATTTGTCGATTCCACTCAGGAGACAGTTACAGGTGATGTCAAGCTGAAGCTTTACAAGGGCAACATCATTGATGCAGGCGTTACATCACCATACTCACTCTATGACGAGGATATTGCTACCTTTGATGAGGATGAAGTTTACAACCAGAAGGACAGCGCAGGCTTCATCAACCTCTTTGGTCTTCCCATCAAGGTACAGGCAAAGAAGGGTCTTGTAAAGGAATAATTTTCCTTACTCAGATGAAGATTTGTTAATAAGTCAGGGCGAACAGTGTGGAATTCATTGTCCGCCCGACTGTTGTTTTATAAAGTTGAATACAAACCGTCAGAAGGTTTCCGGAGCGATAAAGACCGACAGGCGTGTACGGTTAAAAATCAGCTTTTTTAGGAAGGGGTCCGGGGATAACCCTTTTTTCACTCGAAAAAAGGGTTATCCCCGATAAAAAGGTTATCCCCGATAAAAAGGATTTCCCCGATAAAAAGGATTTTTACGATGAAAAGGTGAAGAACATGAAGCTTTGGGCAGGAAGATTTTCCAAAGAGATCGACAAAAAAACAAACGACTTCAACTCCTCGATATCGTTTGACAGCAGGATGTACAGAGAGGACATTGAAGGCAGCATAGCTCATGCCGAAATGATAGGCGAATGCGGCATCATAGACAAAAGCGAGTCTGCGGCAATTATCGAAGGTCTTAAAGGCATACTTGCCGACATTGACAGCGGTAAGCTCACTATCGACCCGAATGCCGAGGACATACACACCTTTATCGAGGGTGAGCTTACTCAGCGGCTGGGTCAGACAGGCAAGCGGCTTCACACAGCAAGGAGCAGGAACGATCAGGTAGCTGTTGATATCAGGCTTTATCTTAAAAAAGAAATACTGAACCTCAAAGCTCAGGTAAAGGAGCTTATCACCGTTTTGTGCAATAAGGCAAAGCAGTATGCAGATGCTGTTATGCCGGGCTATACTCATCTGCAAAGAGCACAGCCGATAACCTTCGGCCACCATCTTATGGCTTATGCAGAAATGCTCCTGCGTGACCTTGACAGGCTTGAATGTGCATATAAGCACACGGATTCAATGCCGCTTGGCTGCGGCGCTCTGGCTACGACAACATATCCCATAGACAGGACGATTACCGCCCGTCTGCTTGGATTTGAGAATATATGCCAGAACAGTCTTGACGGCGTTTCAGACCGTGATTTCTGCATGGAGCTGGCTTCTGCGCTTTCTATCATTATGGTGCATCTTTCAAGATTTTCTGAGGAGATCATCATGTGGTGCTCGTGGGAATTCAAGTTCGTAGAGCTTGACGACGCTTTCTCAACAGGTTCAAGCATCATGCCCCAGAAGAAAAATCCTGATATAGCAGAGCTTGTAAGAGGCAAGTCCGGCAGGGTGTTCGGCGACCTTATGACACTGCTTACCGTTATGAAGGGAATAGCCCTTGCATATAACAAGGATATGCAGGAGGATAAGGAGGCTGTTTTTGATGCAGTCGATACCGTGAAGATGTGCCTGACTGCATTTACGCCTATGATAGATACAATGCGTGTGCTGCCCGAAAATATGCGCAAAGCTGCTGCAAACGGCTTTATAAACGCTACGGACTGCGCTGACTACCTTGTTAAGAAGGGGCTTCCGTTCCGTGACGCCTACAAGGCTACAGGAACTCTTGTGGCTCTCTGCATAGAAAAGAATACAACGCTTGAAGAGCTTCCCATAGATGAATATAAAAAAATATGCGACACCTTTGATGAGGGCGTATATGAGGCTATCTCACTTGAAAACTGCGTGAACGGACGCAGGGCTCTCGGCGGCCCGGCAAGTGTGAATGTTGCTGCGCAGGCGGAAAGAGTGCTCAAAGCGATCAATTAAAATAAAAATTAAAGAGGTAAAAGCGATGAAGATAAAAGCAGGTATTATTGGCGCGACCGGTTATGCAGGCGCAGAGCTTGTACGTATACTTCTTACACACCCGCAGGCTGAGATCGCAGCGATCAGCTCGGTAAGCTTTGAGGGTAAAAAGCTCAGTGAGGTATATCCCTCATACAAGAGCCTTTGCGATATGGAGTGCGGCAATCAGGACGAGGCAGTAGAAAAAAGTGACGTTATCTTTGCGGCTCTTCCGCACGGACTTTCACAGGAGCTTGCTGCTCAGTGCGATAAGGCCGGAAAGGTATTTATCGACCTCGGAGCTGATTTCAGACTGGAGAGCGAAGACGAATACAAGGAATGGTACGGCTGCGAATTTCTTGACCATGACCTTCATAAGCGTTCGGTTTACGGTCTGCCGGAGCTTTTCAGGGACAATATAAAAGGCAAAAAGATCATTGCAAATCCCGGCTGCTATACAACAGGCGCGCCTCTTGCCCTTGCTCCGGCTATAGTCAACGGTCTTGTCAGCACAGAGGGTATAATCGTAGATTCAAAATCAGGCGTTACGGGCGCAGGCAGAAAGCCTAATCAGGGCAGTCACTATCCTGAGCTGAACGAGGGCTTCCATGCGTATAAGGTCGCAAATCACCGCCATACACCGGAGATCGAGCAGACACTCTCAAAGCTTTCGGGCAAGAATGTGAAGATAACCTTTGTGCCGCACCTTCTGCCTGTAAACAGGGGCATAATATCTACCTGCTATGCGCGTATGAATGAAGGCGTTACAAAAGAGCAGCTCAGGGCAGCCTATGAGGAATTCTATAAGGACGAATTCTTTGTAAGACTTCTTCCTGACGGCGCAAACGCTGACATACACAACATAAAATATTCAAACTTCTGCGATATCTCACTTCATACAGATGAACGCACCGGTACGTTTATCGCTATTTCTGCGATCGACAATATGGTCAAGGGTGCTGCGGGTCAGGCAATACAGAATATGAACCTGATCTTCGGTCTTGACGAAAAAACAGGTCTTATAATAGTACCCCCGGCATTCTGATAAGTAAAAAGGAGGAAGGATAAAATGGGATATACATACATTGACGGCTCAGTTACTGCTGCAAAGGGCTTCAAGGCTTCGGGAATACACTGCGGCATCAGAAAGAACAAGACAAAGAGGGATATTGCCCTTATCTTCTGCGAGAAAAAGTGTACTGCCGCTGCCGTATATACCACAAACCTTGTACAAAGCTCACCTATAACCGTTACAAAGAAAAATCTTGAGGACGGCTATGCACAGGCTGTCATAGTAAACAGCGGCAACGCAAATACCTGCAATGCAGACGGAATAGAAAAGGCCGAAATGATGTGCAGTCTTGCTGCCGAAAAGCTTGGCATAAGCGCAGGCGACATCATCGTCGGTTCAACAGGCGTTATCGGTCAGATACTTCCTATCGAGCCGATAAGGGACGGCATGGATCAGCTTGTTTCGGGGCTTACGGCTGACAGTGAGGGCGCTGCTAATGCTGCCGAAGCTATAATGACTACAGATACCGTTCCAAAAGAGGTGGCCGTTGAAACAGTTATCGGCGGCAAGACGGTAAGGGTCGGTGGCATCTCAAAGGGCAGCGGCATGATACATCCGAATATGGCAACAATGCTCTGCTTTGTAACAACAGACGCTGCAATATCCGCAGATATGATAAGAAAGGCCGTAAAGACGGCTGCCGACAAGACCTTCAATATGATAAGCATAGACGGCGACACCTCAACAAACGACACTCTTTCAGTTATGGCGTCGGGTCTTGCAGGCAATGATGAGATCACTGAGGAAAATGACGATTATTACATCTTCCTTGAAGCTCTCACCGCTGTATGCAGAGGTCTTGCAAGAATGATGGCAAAGGACGGAGAGGGCGCTACAAAGCTGCTCACCTGCATGGTTACAGGTGCTAAGACAGAAGCTGACGCAAAAGGCGTAGCAAAGTCTGTTATATGTTCAAGCCTGCTCAAGGCTGCAATGTTCGGAGCAGACGCCAACTGGGGCAGAGTGCTCTGCGCAATAGGCTATTCGGGCTGTGACGTTGATGTAAACAAGGTAGACGTGTCATTTGCTTCAAAGGCAGGCAGGATAGACGTCTGCAGGAACGGCGCAGGAATAGAATTTTCAGAGGAGCTTGCAAAGACTATCCTCACCGAGGACGAGATCGACATCGTTGTTGAGCTGAATGACGGCGAGGGCGCTGCCGAGGCTTACGGCTGCGATCTTACTTATGAATATGTAAAGATCAACGGCGACTACAGAACTTGATGAAAACAGGCAGGTGTAAATAATGCGTAATATTTCCGATCAGGACAGAGCAAACGTGCTTGTGCAGGCTCTTCCTTATATACAGAAGTGGGCAGGCAAGACCATCGTAGTAAAATACGGCGGCAATGCAATGATAAGCCCTGAGCTCAAGGATGCTGTTATGAGCGATATCGTGCTTTTGCAGCTTATCGGCATAAATGTCGTGCTTGTTCACGGCGGCGGTCCCGAGATAAGCGGAATGCTCAACAAGATAGGCAAAGAGAGCCGTTTTGTAAACGGTCTGAGAGTAACTGATGAAGAAACTATTGATATAGTACAGATGGTGCTTGCAGGCAAGGTGAACAAGAGCCTTGTGCAGCTTCTGGAGCAGCACAGCGGCAAGGCCATCGGTCTTTGCGGACTTGACGGCAGGATGATAATGGCTGAAAAGAAGGCGTCAGGAGTTGATCTTGGCTTTGTGGGTGAGATCACCGAGATACATACAGAGGTTATCGAGAACGCTACAAGGAACGGTTATGTGCCGATAATATCAACTGTTGCGGGCGGATATAACGGCGATGTTTATAATATCAATGCAGACCTTGCCGCCGCGCGTATAGCGTCCGAGATGAAGGCAGCCAAGCTCATTCTTATGACAGATATAAAAGGACTTCTCCGCAACAAGGATGACGAAGGCACACTTATTCCTGTTGTCAACGTCAGCGAAGTACCGTCTTTGAAGCGTGAGGGCATAATCTCAGGCGGAATGATACCGAAGATCGACTGCTGCGTTGAAGCCGTCCGCCGCGGAGTAAAGCGCGCGCACATCATTGACGGCCGCATCCCGCATTCGATCCTGATCGAGATGTTCTCCGATGAAGGTATCGGCACAATGTTCTATTAATTGCCGCTCTTAGAAGAAGGTGCGTCAGCGGTCTTTTGCCGAAACCTTCTTTTAAAGACTATGATTGATCTGAGGTGTATAAATTGAATTTTGAACAGATAAAAAATGATGAACAAAAATATATGATGAATGCTTACGGTAGGTTCAATACCGCTCTTGTAAAGGGTAAGGGCGCTACCGCATGGGATTGTGAGGGCAAGGAATATATAGACTTCACAAGCGGCATCGGTGTAAACAGTCTTGGCTATTGTGATGACGGCTGGACAAAGGCTGTTTCCGATCAGGCGGCATCATTGCAGCATATTTCAAACCTTTATTATTCTCCGCTCCAGACAGAGGTGGCAAAGAAGCTTTGCGAGCTTTCGGGCATGGATAAGGTTTTCCTCTGCAATTCGGGCGCAGAAGCCAACGAGTGCGCTATCAAGATCGCAAGAAAATACAGCTTTGATAAATACGGCGAGGGCAGACAGAAGATCGTTACGCTTGTTAATTCTTTTCACGGAAGGACCGTGACAACGCTTGCCGCAACAGGTCAGGACGTTTTTCACAACTTTTTCTTCCCGTTTACAGAGGGATTTGACTATGCAAAGGCTAACGATACAGATGACCTTAAATCAAAGCTCACCGATGATGTATGTGCGGTATTTATCGAGCTGATACAGGGCGAAGGCGGTGTAATGCCGCTTGATAAGGAATATGTTGCCGAAATACAGAGCCTTTGCAGGGAAAAGGATATTCTCCTTATGATAGATGAGGTGCAGACAGGCGTTTCAAGAACAGGCAGCTTTTATTGCTATCAGGGCTACGGTCTTGAACCTGACGTTGTTACCTCAGCCAAGGGGCTTGCAGGCGGTCTGCCGATGGGCGCTTGTCTGAGCGGCAAAAAAACGAGCGGCGTCATCGTTCCCGGTACACACGGTACTACCTTCGGCGGCAATCCGGTCGCCTGCGCAGCAGCCGTTGAGGTCCTTTCGAGAGTTGCGCAGCCCGGCTTCCTGAAAGAGGTAAACGAAAAGGGCGAATATATCAGGGCAGAACTCCTCAAAATGCCGAATGTCAGTGAGGTAAGGGGTCAGGGTCTTATGATAGGCATTGTAACCGAAAAGGACAATGCAAAGCAGGTGGCCGCAAGGTGCGTTGAGAACGGTCTGCTTATCCTCACGGCAAAGAATCTCCTCAGACTTCTCCCGCCGCTGACGATAAGCTATGACGAAATAAACAAAGGACTGACGATCCTTAAAAATACTATGGAGGAAACATTATGAAACATCTTTTGAAAATGCTTGATCTTACAAGCGATGAGGTCATGGAGATACTCAACCTTGCAGATCAGCTTAAGTACGAGCAGAAGCACGGCATCCCGCACAAGCTTCTTGAAGGAAAGTCGCTCGGACTTATCTTTGAGAAGGCGTCCACAAGAACGAGAGTGTCGTTTGAGGTGGGAATGTATCAGCTTGGCGGTCAGCCTATCTTCCTTTCATCCAAGGATATGCAGATCGGCAGGGGAGAGCCGGTGCAGGATACGGCAAGAGTGCTCTCGCGCTATCTTGACGGCATTATGATCAGAACATTTGAGCAGGCGGAGGTCGAAGCGCTTGCAGAGTACGGCTCTATCCCGATCATAAACGGTCTTACGGATTTCTGCCATCCCTGTCAGATACTTGCAGACCTTATGACTATCCGTGAGTTCAAGGGCAAGCTTGCAGGGCTCAAAATGTGCTTTATCGGCGACGGCAACAACATGATGAATTCTCTCATCGTAGGCGCTCTCAAAACAGGAATGTCTATCTCTGTTGCGTGCCCGGAGGGCTACGAGCCGCATGAGGATGTGCTTGCTTTTGCTAAGGGATTCGGCGACAGGTTCCAGATGTTCCGCACACCTAAGGAGGCCGCTGTTGATGCTGATGTTGTTATCACTGACGTATGGGCATCAATGGGTCAGGAGGGCGAAGCCGAGAAGAGAAGAAAGGCATTTGAGGGCTATCAGGTAAACGCTGAGCTTATGGCTCTTGCAAAGCCCGATGCTATGGTACAGCACTGTCTGCCGGCGCACAGGGGCGAGGAGATCACCGAGGAGGTCTTTGAGGCACACGCAAACGAGATCTTTGAGGAAGCCGAGAACAGACTCCATGCGCAGAAGGCAGTCATGGTCAAGTGTCTCTCAAACTAAAAAATAAAAGCGCTTCAGGGAAATTCAGGTAAATCAATTTTGCATCGGAAAGTTACACGGTGTAAAACCCTTTCCCGAAACACTGGATTCTGAAAATTGCTTTTCGTAGCTCTGCCTGCGCGGGCAGAGAACATTGTCTCCGCTGCTGATATCAGCGGAGATAATTTTTATCCGTAATAAAGGAAATATTTTTGTATAAATATGGTCTTGAAAAAACTCTGCCTGTATTGTAAACTATAATGGTGCTAAAAATAAGATTGGATGTGACCGTATGGCAAGAATAAGATATATGCTCGCAAGAATTATAAAAATGGATTACGGCAAGATGTTCCGGATCGCAAAGAATGTTTCCAAGAAGTGCGACAAGGGCTTTTTCGGCGTATTCTTTGACATGATACACTGCGGAATGAAGTTTCAGGCGGGTTACCATGACTATCAGGAATTTGAATTCTATAACCTGAATGAGGAACAGAGAGCGACCTATCTTACACGCGGCAAAAATAACGCCATTATCAAAAAATACAACGAAAAGGAATACATGGGTCTTTTTGATGATAAGGTAACATTCAACAAGAAATTCTCTGCCTTCCTCAACCGTGACTGGCTCGATATGAACAACACGACGCCTGAGCAGTTTGCGGAGTTTATGAAAAAGCATAAGTCGATAATCGCCAAGCCTATTGACGGTCAGGGCGGATTTGGCGTTGAGAAATACACCGCAGACGACAGCACAGACCTCAGAAAGCTCTATGACGACATAATAAAAAAGAACCAGAAGCTTGTCGAGGCTTTCATAGTACAGCATCCGGATATGGATGTGCTGTATGCAAAGTCCGTGAATTCCATACGTATGTTCACGTTCTGCAAGGACGGTCAGGGCTGTTTCCTTCATGCGATACTCAAAATAGGCAACGGCGGAATTGTTGATAACTTTTCAAGCGGCGGTATGTATACCTTTCCCGATGACAGCGGCAGGGTGACTGTGCCCGCTATTGACAAGGACGATATACTCTACTCTAAGCACCCTATAACCGGCACGGATATCATAGGCTTTCAGATACCTATGTTCAGCGAAGCGGTCGAGCTTGTAAAAAAGGCCGCAGAGGTCATCCCGCAGGTGCGCTATGTCGGATGGGATGTTGCAATAAGCGATCACGGCCCTGTACTGATCGAGGGCAATTCATTCCCCGGCGTTTTTCAGAAGAGAGCAAGTCTCAGCGAAAACAAAACAGGTATTCTTCCGAGATACAGAGAATACATGGATATATGACAAAAAAGCCGGCATTTACTGCCGGCTTTTGCTGTTCTGATTATGATACTAATACCTAACAAAAAGCAGACGATTTTTGCGGTCTGATTTTTTATCAGGAATTAGCATGAATAATTTTCTTGTCCTCCGGAAATAATTGATAGTGATACAAAAACTGAACGGAGGGCGGGCAATGCCGATAAGAATAGGAAAAGATACCATAGGCCTGCCGGAGGGTGTGTTTGTAAACGCATCGGTCGGCATAGCAGGCAAAAAGGAAAAAGAGGGTCCTCTTGGAAAATATTTCGACGTAGCCTTCAACAATGACAAGCTTGGCATGAAAACCTGGGAAAAGGCCGAGAGCGAGCTTCAGAATACGGCGGTGAGAATACTGCTCAGAAAAGCCGCGGCTGCTCCCGAAAGCATAGACGTGATATTTGCCGGCGATCTGCTAAATCAGTGCATATCGTCAACATACGGACTGAGAAGCCTTAAAATCCCTCTGCTCGGACAGTTCGGCGCCTGTTCGACTATGGCTCAGACGCTTGCGATGGCGGCAATATTCACGGCCTCCGGCGCAGCACTGAGAGCGGCAGCGGTAACGTCGTCACATTTCTGCACAGCTGAAAGACAGTTCCGTCTGCCGATAGAATACGGCGGCCAGCGTTCGCCTACGGCTCAATGGACAGTTACCGGCGCAGGCGCGGCGCTTGTCAGCCGTACACTGTCGCCTGTAAGGATAAATGCGGTAACGGTAGGGCGCATAAACGATCTGAAGGTAAAGGACGCAGCCAATATGGGAGCTGCAATGGCGCCTGCGGCAGCCGATACGATAAGCCGCTTTCTTAAAGACACCAACACTAAGCCGACCGATTATGACCTTATATTGACAGGCGACCTTGGCAGGGTAGGCTCAGAGCTGCTCATCAAGCTTCTCAACAGGCACGGCACAGACATTTCGCCGGTACACAATGACTGCGGGCTGATGATATACGATATTGAAGGGCAGGACGTTCACAGCGGCGGTTCGGGCTGCGGATGTTCTGCATCGGTGTTTTGCTCGTATATTATGCAGAAGCTTACAAAGGGTGAACTGAAAAACGTATTGTTTGCTGCAACAGGAGCGCTCATGTCACCTACAGCATCTCAGCAGGGAGAGAGCATACCGTCAATAGCGCACCTTATCAGCCTTACGCATTCGTGAGCTTTTTGGTTTTCCACTTGCCGCCGTGCCAGCGTATCATCATAAGCACGCCGCGCAGACATTCATCAAGCGCAAGAGCAAGCCACAGTCCGTAAATGCCGAAGCCGCATACTACAGCTAAAAGATACGTGCCGAGCACACTTATCAGCCAGTTGGATACCACGGCGCATATTGTAGGATAATACACGTCTCCGGCTCCGCGCAGGCAGGCTATGAGCACTAAATTTGTCGTTCTGCCGAATTCTAACAGAAGGTTGATTATCAGCACCACCGAAGCGATACCGATAACATCGGCATCAGATGTGAATATCGAGATAAGCGGCACTCGCAGCAGTATTCCTGCTGCGGAAGCCGATACCGCGATGATAAGCGCAGCCTTGTGCGACCTTACGCCCTGTCTGTAGGCCTCGTCTGTTTTGTCTGCGCCTACAAGGTGCCCTATTATTATCTGTGATGCCTGACCGATGGAAACCGAGAAAATATAGAAAAATACAGTTATCATCTGTATGTAGGTCTTTGCGATAAGCTCATTCTCAGTCAGGCAGTTGAGTACGATAGAGGTTATCACAAGCTGCGAGAGGTTGTACAAAAATGTTTCAAGCGCCGCAGGAATGCCCACCTTGAAAAAGCTCACTACATCCTTTTTCGGAAACGGTTTAAGCAGTCTGAAGCACGAGGGCTTTTCTATACGGCGGAAAAGCACTATGCCCAGAACAATACATCCTGCTGCACGGCTGAAAACCGTTGCGAAGGCAACGCCGTATATGCCCATTCGCGGAAATCCGAATAAGCCGGGCACAAGTATCACGTCCATCAGCGTGTTGAGAATGTTCATTCCGCCTGTCACGAGCATAGGAAGCATCGTGTTGCCGTGGCTGCGCATAATAACCGTCATGGCGCTTATTACGGACTGAAAGAACATGAACCCGCCCACGACGGAAAGATACTGCTGTGAAAAGGCAAGCACTGTATCCTTTGCGCCGATAAAGCGCAGTATCGGTTCGCTGAATACGAACAGCACAATGCTTACCGTGATGCCTGCGATAAACTGCATCGCTATTGAAAGAGCGGCCGCACGTGAAGCATCCTGTCTTTTTCCGGCTCCTAAGTATTGTGTCATCAGTATTCCTCCTGCGCCGGATATGACCGTAAAAACGATCGTCAGCACAGAGAGAGCCTGATTTGCAGTGTTTACGCTTGATGCGGCAAGGTCGTCATAGCGGCTCATCACAAGCACGTCCACCATGCCCAGCATCATGAACAGCAGCGTTTCCACCATCATCGGCCACACGAGCCGTGGAAGTGTCAGCGGCTTGCTGTCGTCAGGAGTTTTATTTTTCTTCATATATCAAAATACCGTCGGGCATAAGCCTGTTGTTTTCATAAAGGTTTGAATAGATCATCCTGCCTTTTGCGGTTATGCATACATCGCTTTTTTCGGCGTTTATGCATACGGCGATCCTGCTTTCGGCGTCGGGTGAGCTTCTGAAATATCTTAGCAGGCGGGGATGATCTTCACTGTGTACAAATTCTATATCGGAAGATCTCAGCTGAGGAAAGCCGTGGCGCATAGCGGTAAGCCTGCTTACCTCGCTCAGCAGCTTGTCATAAACGCCCTTGTCGATCTTGTCCCAGGGCATACAGCGGCGGTTCTCTTTGGGCGACCGTCCTCTGAGTGCGATCTCTGTGCCGTAATATATGCACGGCGTACCCGGAAGCGTAAGGAGCATTGCTATCTTTTGCAGAAGCAGGTCCGTATTGCCGTCACATTCCTCCGAGATGCGCACGGTGTCGTGCGTGTCAATGAAGTTGAACAATACCTCAGTGATCTGCTCAGGGTACATTGAAAGACAGGTGTTGAGCGAATACATAAAGTCCCGTGAGGACATATCGGGCTCTCGGTGCAGACCGTTTATACAGCCGCAGGTGGGATAGTTCATTACAGAATCGTATTCATCGCCGTAAAGCCAGGGCATGGAATCGAACCAGATCTCACCTAACAGGAAAAGGTCGTTCCTGAGGGGTTTAAGCGTGCGCCTTAGCTCTTTAAGGAAGGTGTGGGATATTTCATCGCCTACATCGAAGCGTATGCCGTCGATATCCCATTCCCGCACCCAATAGGAGCAGATATCGCAGAAGTAACGTATCACATCGGGATTGTTGGTGTTCAGCTTTGGCATACCTGCCCAGAACGAAAAGGTAAAGAATCTGCCGTCAGCCGTATCATGCTGCGGCTTGCGGAAGCTTTCCTCATCGTTGATAAAGAACCAGTTGAAATACGGTGAATCCTTGCCCTTTTCAAAAACGTCCTTCCATGCAAAGAATTCCGTTCCGCAGTGGTTGAAAACACCGTCAAGCATTATGCGTATTCCGAGACTGTGCGCAGTGCTTACGAGATCCCGCATATCCTCACCTGTTCCGAGCAAAGGGTCGATAGTTTTGTAATCAAAGGTGTTGTAGCGGTGATATGTGTTTGAAACAAAAACAGGAGTGAGATATATACCGTTTATACCAAGGCTGTGCAGATAGGGCAGACGCTGAGTTATGCCCTTCAGGTCGCCGCCGTACATGACGTTGAAGACAAACGGCTTGAATTTTCCCCATTTTTCGAGCCTTTCGTCAGGAGTATCGCTGCTGCGGGCAAAGCGGTCGGGCATTATCTGATACCAGACTGTATCCTTTACCCATTCGGGCGGTGCGATAATGTCGGAAGGGTTTATCCAGGGCAGCTTGAAGCATTGTCTGTGGCTTTTGTCACCTGAATCGGCGGGCAATACCTTGTTGTCATAGACAAGATAATCCGCACCGTCGCTGACGACCTCAAAATAATACTGCAGGCGCTTGAAGGGCGGCTTTATTTTGATGCTCCAGATAAGATGATCCTCAAGCTCCATAAAAAGCTTCATTTCATGCTTTTGGCCGTACCAGTTCTTTTTGCCTGTCAGCTCATGCAGAAAGGGGTCTGCGCAGATGATATAAGCCCTGTCAACGTCCCTGCCTGTCTGCAATCGGATAACTGCCGTGTCTTTGTCGAGGGCATAGCACATATCGGCTGTGCTTCTGTGTCTTACAGCGGATGTATTCACTATAATGTCACCTCCGTGGAAAATATTGTATTATTTTATTATAGTATATCATCTGCCTTTGCATAAATCAACAGCACAATAATTATATTATTTTAGCAATAATGTCCATACTGCTTGCGGTATGTGATTTTCCACAAAATGCAGCCCCCGCTTTTATGGGAAGTCGTGAGCTTTAAATCGTAAAATATTATGCAATAATTCTCTGATAGAATTATAAATCTTTTGCTTTTGCCTATAATATATAATCGTAATATTAAAATTGGAGTGATATATTTTGGATCCCTGGCTGCTTTCAGGAATAATAATTCTTCTTGTGATGCTGTCAGCCTTTTTTTCCTCAACGGAAACGGCTTATTCATCGGTGAATCAGGTAAGACTGAAAAGCTACGCCGACAACGGCAGCAAAAAAGCAAAGAAAGCCTACCGCATTTCGGAAAACTACGACAAAGCTCTTTCGGCTATACTTGTCGGAAACAACATAGTAAACATTGCGGCATCCTCTCTCTGTACGCTGCTTTTTGTTTCATTCTTCGGCGAGGCGAACGGCACTCTGCTGAGTACGGTCATACTGACGGTGGTAATACTCATCTTCGGCGAGGTGCTGCCCAAGAATATAGCAAAGGAAAACAGCGAAAAGGTCGCAATGGCTTTTTCGACCCCGCTTTATCTGATAATGCTGCTGCTCTCTCCCGTGACGTTCCTGCTGCTGAAGCTCAGCTCTCTTGCCAAGAGGGTGGCTTCAAAGGGCAAGACCGAAAAGGAGCCTACAGTGACCGAGGATGAGCTTAAATACATAGTCGAGAGCATCGAGGACGAGGGCGTGCTTGAAGAACAGGAAAGCGAGCTTGTACAGTCTGCGCTTGATTTTGACGAAAAGACTGCTGCCGATATCCTTACTCCGAGAGTAGATATGACGGCAATAGACATCGACGACCCGCCCGAAAAGATCAGGGAGATAATACTCAGGGAGAGGTATTCAAGGATACCCGTTTACCGTGACAGCATAGATAATATCTTTGGCATACTTCATACAAGGGATTACCTTGAAGCCCTGCTCAAGAGTGATGCTCCGAAGCTTGATGATCTGATACAGCCTGCATTTTTCATTTACCGTTCAAGGACTCTGCCGTCAATACTTGCCGATTTCAAATACAAGCGCCTGCATATTGCAGTCGTGACTGACGACTACGGCGGTACTCTCGGCATCGTGACGATGGAGGATCTTCTCGAGCAGCTTGTAGGCGATATCTGGGACGAGGATGAAGAGGTCGAAAAGAAGTTCAGCAAGATAGATGATAACAAATTCGAGATAAGCGGTGATCTTCACATCAACGAGATGCTTGATCTTGTCAAGAAGGACCCGAAGAATTTCACCACCGAGAGCAGGTCTGTCGGCGGATGGGTGATCGAGCAGCTTGGAGATATCCCCAAAAAGGGCAGCAAATTCTGCTATGATAATCTGGAGGTAACTGTTGAGGATGTTGAGGATAACCGCATAAACACTGTTACTGTCGTTTGTATGCCCGAAGAGGATAACGGCGAGAAGTAAAGGCTTGCAGGATGGAGAGATGATAATGCGGTTAAGTGATCTTGCGGCTAATGCCGAGCTGAAATATGAGCTTGCCGAAGCAATGAGGAACAGCAGCCTTCCTCATGCAATAATAATAGAGGGCGAAAAGGGCTGCGGAAGATCTTCGCTTGCAGGTATACTTGCAGGCTATGCGGTCTGCACTTCATCAGGAGAGCGTCCGTGCGGGGTGTGCGCAAACTGCATAAAGGCTGCAAAGGGAATACATCCCGATATTTTTACGGCAGACGGAAGCAAGGCGGGAGAGCTGAATATCGAGGCAGTGCGCAGTATAAGGACAGACGCATACATAAAGCCCAATGAAGCGCCGAATAAGGTGTATATACTGCTGAACTGCGAAAAGATGCTGCCTGCCGCCCAGAATGCTTTTCTTAAAGTACTGGAGGAACCGCCGAGGAATGTCATGTTTATTATGACGGCTCTTTCTGCGTCAAATCTTTTGCAGACAGTCCGCTCACGTTCAAGGGTAATGACGCTCTATCCGCCGTCTGTCAGCGAAGCGGCAGAGGTGCTGCTAAGGCTCAGACCTGACGTTTCTCCCGAAATAATTCAGCAGGCGGCCGCCGACTGCTGCGGGAACATCGGAGCGGCACTGGAGCTTATCGAAAACGGCGGCGAAGAGGAAAAGAAAACAGCCGAGGATATTCTCAGGGCGGTAACGCAGACCTCTGAATATCCGCTGCTGCTGCTTACGAGCAGCATAGCCCGTGACAGAGCATTTGCTGTCTCAGTCCTTGACAGGCTTTGCAGTCTTTCTGCGGAATGCGTCAGAGCATCCCTTGGAGCGTCCGATGCAGGCTCTGCCGCAAGGGAGATAGCCGCAAAGCTCTCACGCAGGAGACTGCTGAAGCTTCAGAGCAGCATCCTTCACGCAAGGGACGTGCTGAATATAAATGTAAACCTGAATTTTTACAGCACATGGCTTTGTGCCGTGCTGAGGTCTGAATGATACGGAGGAAATTATGGCATATATAATCGGAGTAAGATTCAGAGAGGTCGGAAAAATATATTATTTCGATCCTGACGGACATGAATTCAACAAGGGCGATCTTGTTATCGTAGAAACGAGCCGCGGAGTAGAATGCGGCGAGGTGGCAATGGCAAACAGGATGATACCCGATGACGAGATAACATATCCGCTGAAAAAGATGATACGCAAGGCTACTGATGAGGATATCGTTCGTGTGAACGAGAACCGTGAGAAGGAGAAGAAGGCTTTTGAGATATGCGCTCAGAAGATAAATGAGCACAGGCTCAAAATGAAGCTGATAAATGTTGAATACACCTTTGACAACAACAAGATACTCTTTTACTTTACCGCAGACGGCAGGGTAGATTTCCGTGATCTTGTAAAGGATCTTGCTTATGTTTTCAGAACACGCATAGAGCTCCGTCAGATCGGAGTAAGGGACGAAGCGAAGATGCTTGGCGGCCTTGGCATATGCGGCAGACCGTTCTGCTGCAAGACCTTTCTGGGAGATTTCCAGCCCGTGTCTATAAGGATGGCAAAGGAGCAGGGAATGTCGCTCAACCCTGTAAAGATATCGGGCACCTGCGGCAGGCTCATGTGCTGCCTTAAATATGAGCAGGAGGCATATACAGACCTGCTCAAAAGGACGCCCAAGATCGGCGCATTTGTCAGCACGCCTGACGGTAAGGGCAATGTAGTGGATGTGAACCTGATAACGGGCATACTCAGCGTATCGCTGAACAAATCGCCCGATGCAGCGCCGCACACATACAAGGTGTCAGATGTAACAGTCATCAAGGACGGTCAGATCAAGATCGACCGCACAGAAATGGAAAAGCTGAAAAAATTGGAAAAGAATTAAGGCATCAGAAAAAACAGGCGCAGAGATCATTTTGTGTGATCGCTGCGTCTGTTTTCAGATCCCGCTTAAAGTATACATAAGTATGGAAAATGCGCCTAAAACCATCATAATGCAGAGTATCAGGCTTACTATGCGTATAAGCTTTTTTCTTTTGTTATACAGAATGATCATCTCCGTTTCCTGTCATGTGATCTTTTGATAAAGATAATATACCGAATAGCTGTTTTTGTGGGCTTCAAAGCTTTCGATACTGATAAGCTTGTAGTTTTCAAGGTGAACCGTTTCATCACGGGTTATCAGGTAGTCAACATCACCGTCGCGCACATAACGCTCCTGCTCACTTGTGGCGTAGGGAATATTCAGCCCGCAGAAGAAACGGCAGTTCGGCAGGATGCCGCAGGCAGTGTAGAAGCCGCCGTCAAGGAACCTGAAATTAAGGATAGTCGGATCCTTTGTCTGCGAGATGGTTTCCGCAAATTTGTACTGCGGCATATCGCTGCGGCTGTAGGCCATCATGTAGGTGTTCGGGCTCCATATAAGCGAAGTCAGAACAGTGTAGCACAGCATACATGAGCCGAATACAGTGTTTATTCCGCTGCCGTCCGGCAGCTTTTTTTTGTGCAGCAGCCTCAGCACCTTATAGATAAGCACAAGGCCGAGAGGCGCAAATACCGCAAGAACGAGCGAGTAGTATATGTATCTTCTTCCGCCGACATATATCAGCAGGAATGCGCTGAGACATGAACAAAGCACGAACCCGAACATACGCCTTGACCTGAAAAACAGGTATATTCCTCCGCAGATGTTGACCGCACAGATAAAGCCGAAGCTGTAAAGCAGGCTTTTTGTGCCCTCAAAGAGATTCAGCACTACAGCGAGCAGGCGGTTGTCAACAGACCTTACGGAATACACAAAAATGTTGCAGTAGAAATAAACGTCAAATAATTCCCGCAGTGCGCCGTTGATAATGAAATAGGCAAATACCGGAACGGATATAACGGCTTCACCGGCCAGCAGCATAAACAGAAAGCTGATAAACTCACGGTGCCATTTTTGCTTTATATAATAGAAAACAAGAAACACACCGCAGCCGAGATAGAAACCGAGCAGCGAGAATTTTATCCAGAGCACGGTACCGGAAGTAATGCCGATAAAAAACCACTCCAAACGGCTTACGGGCTTTTCGCTGACGATAGATTTCAGCCCCGCATACAAACTGTATGCGATAAGCGGAAGGCACAGTTCCTCAGCAGAGCCGCCCTGTTCAAATGCAGGAGCGGTGCATACAGCGGCAGCAATAAACGGCATGAGGATAACCGCCCGTCTGTCGCAGAAAAGCAGAACAGTCTTTGAGCTGAACAGCAGAAAGACAAAGAAGGCTGCAATTTCGATAAGATATGCTCCGAAGAATGATCCGCCTGAAATAAGAGCGGCAAAGGCGTATATAAAATACAGCCAGGGTCCCTTCTGCTCAAAGATATCACGGTACATGACCTGACCGTTTACGGTTGTGCGCCCGACGGTGAAGAAGCAGTTTGCATCGTCCCAGTTGTTCAGCGGATAGACAGGCGACGATTTGGAGCATATTGTGATAGAAATGACTGCAAGTATGAACAGAAACAGGATATAGCTTACGCCAAGCCTGCGTTTTCCGGTAATATCCGTGCTTTTCATTGATCGAACAAATCTGTTTTCAGCCATAGCATCTCTCCATCCGTTAAAAATTGTCAGGCAAACACCCATATTATTTTATAGCTAATTGTCTTATATGTCAAGCATAATGAATATCAGGTTAAATTTCCGCCCCCGTGTCCGGCGGCAAGCTGCCGCTCCCAACTCTGAGCCGCTGATTTACTTTCCGCGGCGGTACTGACTGCGGTATGAGAAAGACAGGCAGCGCAACCAAAAAATATATGATCATGCAATTTATTCGCTCTGTGCCGCTGATTCCACACTCCACACTCCACGCTTCACACTCTGAAAGTCCCTCTGACTAAATGGAAATAAAATTATTGACAAAATATAGGTTTTGAAGGATAATATTAGTGTATCATTTTTAACCTAAATGGGCAAGAAGTCCCCCGCCTCTAAGGCGGGGGGATGAATTGCCCGTCAGCCGCAAGGCTGACTTATTATTTCTTGACATAAAAAATAAAGAATGTTATAATAAATTCAGATAAAATCGGAATGAGCCTGTATTACAATAGAGCGAAAACCAAGCCGTAATGCAGAGAATTATGAAAGGAGAATGGATTAGGGGTAATCATTCCTCTATGATAAGGGATTCTGATAGATTGACCTCCGTGACTTGTAGCCAATCAAGAATTAAAGGTGCAAAGCGAGATAGCCAGCAAATCTATCATAACCGTGGGACACACGGGGATAGCTCGTTGATACTGTACAGGTTGCTGTACTTGAGCGAGAAGCCCCCGCCTCTAAGCGAAGCGTAGGCGGGGGA
>CADCKR010000004.1 GCA_902802105.1 uncultured Ruminococcus sp. | reverse complement strand
TCTTGTTCAACACATACTGTAGTCCGTGCCGCCGCGGCAAGTAAATCAGCGGTGCAGGCTCTGCGCCAGCGTCTGTAAAAGAAAGTTTTTGCAAAGCACTGCGGATGCACCAGCTTCTACGGGCGGCAAGCTGCCGCTCCCGATTCGCTTCTTGTTCAACACATACTGTAGTCCGTGCCGCCGCGGAAAGTAAATCAGCGTCTGTAAAATAAGTCTTTGCAAAGCTCTTGTTCAACACATACTGTAGTCCGTGCCGCCGCGGCAAGTAAATCAGCGGTGCAGGCTCTGCGCCAGCGTCTGTAAAAGAAAGTTTTTGCAAAGCACCGCTGATGCACCAGCTTCTACGGGAATGGCTAAAGAATGAGAAGAACAAAGCGAGTGTAAACGAGCGGAGCGGACACGGCACCGGCGGCTCGCCGGCGCAGGCTCTGCGCCGGAGCATAAAATTATATAAAACTATAGCAAAAAGTGAAAATTTATGGTACAATATAAAAAAGTTCCAAATTAAGGAGGATTAAAAATGCTGAAGGATTTTGAAACCAAAAAACGCGAGAATAAAACCGCCCTTAATGACGAGATACGTCAGCTCCAGGCACAGCTGCTCTCACAGCAGCAACTTCTTATGAAAGCAAAAATTCCTGTTGTGGTGCTTATCGAGGGATGGGCGGCAGCCGGCAAGGGTATGCTTATCAAGGAGCTTATCAGTGAGCTTGACCCGAGATTTTATCATGTTGAATCTCCCAAGGTGCTGCCGGAAACGGAAGAAAGATATCCTTTCCTGTATCAGTATATGAAGGCTGTTCCCGTGAACGGAAAAGTCACTTTTCTTGATTCCGGCTGGATGGAGAGCGCTATCCGCAAATATCTGCGCCACGAGATAAGCAAGGATGAGTACAGGCGCCGCATCAGACAGGTGAATGAGTTTGAACGTCAGCTCCGTGACGGCGGTTACATTATCCTGAAGATATTCCTCCATGTAGGAAAGCAGGTGCAGTTTGAAAGGCTGTTCCAACTTGTGGAAGATCACTCGACAGAGTGGCGCGTCGATAATGATGACCTCTGGCAGCAAAAGGAATATAAGCGCTTTTTGGAGGCTTATGATGAATTTATGGATAAAACAGGCGATATCGCAGGCTGGCATATCCTTGACGGCAGCAGGCATAAGACCGCGACAAGAGATGCGCTTCGCCTGCTTGTGCAGAGGATAGACCGCGCTTTGCAGGAGGGACGCTATGAGGGCGTGACCTCCGAGGAGGATTTTCCGCTCAAAGAAATGCCTAAGCTTGCAGAGGTAGACCTTTCTCCCGTGATAGATAACGATGAATATAAAAAGGAGCTTAAAAAGCTTCAGAGCCGTATAGGCGAGCTGCATAATATCTTTTACCGCAAGAAGATACCCGTTATACTTTGCTTCGAGGGATGGGACGCAGCCGGCAAGGGCGGCGATATCCGCAGGCTGACCTATGCGCTTGACCCGAGAGGCTTTGACGTTCACCCGATAGCGTCACCGCAGCCGGCAGAAGCAAACCGGCACTATCTCTGGCGCTTCTGGACAAGACTGCCCAAAACAGGACATATCTGCATTTTTGACAGAACATGGTACGGCAGGGTAATGGTAGAGCGCATCGAGGGACTATGCTCCGAAAACGAATGGCGCAGAGCTTATCACGAAATAAACGAATTTGAACGTATGCTGACGGAATGGGGGGCAGTGGTGCTGAAATTCTGGCTGCATATAGATCAGGACGTTCAGCTTGAACGCTTTACTCTGCGCGAAAACACACCCGAAAAGCAGTGGAAGATAACAGACGAGGACTGGCGCAACCGTGAAAAATGGAACGATTACGAAATAGCCGTTGATGAGATGCTTAGCAAGACGAGCACCAAAAATGCACCCTGGCATATCATAGAATCCAACGATAAAAAATACGCAAGAATAAAAACGCTGAGAATAATAGTTAAGGCTCTTGAAAAAGCAAACGAAAAGCATTTCCAGAAAACTATAGGCTCCTGAAAAAACCGGCAGGCAATTTGCAGATAAAGTATGTGTCAAAAATCAACAAATATAAATTCATAAATCTATTCAAAATGCGTATTAACCAATTCGCAAAAAGATGTTATAATTGTTTTACGGAATAATTATTTGCGGAGTTTTTTTGTCTGAAATTTTTCACGTGTGCAATAATATTAACACTATAGTATCCCCACTGCGAATTATTCCCGGAAAAACCGGGGTTATTCCGGAAAAAACCTCAGTTATTCCCGGAATTATGCATAAAGTAAAGTAAATAAAAGTAAATAAAATAAAAGTAAAAAAATACAAAGTAAAGTGTAGAGTAAATCAAACCAAAACAAAGCACAGTAAATCAAACCAAAGCAAAACACAGTAAAGCATATAAGATCAAACGAAAGAATACAAAAAAATAAAAGCAAAAATATATTTATAGTAAAGTGTGTAAAGAAAACAGACAGCATTTTTTATTTTAAGTATTTTACACACACATACAAATATATATAAAAGCTTTCTTTTTATTTTTATGCTTACTGCGATAATCATATAAACAAGGAGGAAAAAATGAATGATAACTGATATGACATTTACGGTAAAGCTGCCGTATCCCGAAAAAGGCGACAGGACTGTCAGAATATTCGTTCCGGCGCATGAAGAGGGGGAGACCTTCCCTGTTATATACATGACGGACGGTCAGACCTGCTTCGAGAGAATACAAAACGAGCTTGGCTGCTGGAGTACGCACAAGGCTGTTATGTACGAAAGAAAACTCAACGGCAGGGGAGCTGTTATCGTTGGCATACATAACGACCTGGGAGCGCCTCAGAGAGCAAGTGAGCTGACGCCCTCATGCATCGGAGAGATACAGGCGCCCGAAGAAATGAAAAAGATGGCGCCGGCAAAGGGTGAGGTTTTTGACAGCTTTGTGGTAAACTGCGTTATGCCGTTTGTAGAAGCAAGGTTCCCTGTCAGGACAGGCAGAAAGAACACGGCATTCTGCGGCAGCTCATCCGGCGGTGTAGAGTCTCTTTATATAGCAATGAACAACAGTGACATTTTCAGCCTGGCGGGCGTTTTCTCGCCGACACTTATGATATTCCGCCCGCAGGACCTTGCAGGCTGGTTCAGCTCAAAGCTCAGCGCCAATGCTCCGTTCCTCTATCTCTATTCCGGCGGAGCAGACAGCCTTGAATTGATAATATGCCAGTATACAGAAATGTTCGGCAGTATACTTGCTTCATGCTATAATCCCGATATGTACAGAAAGGTGATAGTTCCCCAGAACTCTCATCACGAGACAGCCTGGGAGCTTGCTTTCAGGGATATGCTCCATATCTTCCTTGAAAAAGCATATACATAAAAATAAAACACTGCTGCATCTCCTTAATGAAGTGCGGCAGTGTTGTTTTATGCGCAGATATCAGCTTCATCGGGCTTCACTGTTCTTTGCTGCAATAGACCTCAATAGCTCTTGATGCGTATTCTGCTGTGCCTTCTCCGGCTGATTTATTGATATTCTGTGTAAATTCGTTTCCTGAGCCGTACATTTTGCCGAGAGAAGCAAACACCTCTATGCTGCATGAATAGAAGTTTGCGTTTATATAGTCGTGCAGCTCCCTTACGATATCCTGTGTTTCTGTGCTTTCCGGCGGCAGCGCAGTATTCCTGCCGAGCCTTGCAAAAATATCCATCATACCCTTGGCTGCGTCACGGCGCTGATCGTCTGTGCGCTTGCTGTCGATGGCTTCAAATTCCTTATACTCCTTTGTGCTGCCCCAAGACGCTCTGGCCTGTGAGGTGTATTCCTCTATTTTTTTGCTGTCCAGTGCAGAAAAATCCATTTTGCGTTCCTCCTCTCCGCTTATCTCACGTGCAAGCCTCAGCAAAGCTTCGATACGTTCCTTTTTAAGTTCAAGAAGCTTTATGTGCTGTTCAAGAGCCCTCTTCCTGTCAAAATCCGGGTCGTCTATCATCTGCATTATATCCTTCAGCGGAAATTCAAGCTCACGAAAAAGCAGTATCTCCTGCAATCTTTCAAGCGAGCTGTTATCATAGAGCCTGTAGCCTGCTTCTGTCCTTTCCGCAGGAGAGAGCAGACCAAGCTTGTCATAAAACTGAAGCGTGCGTATGCTGATGCCCGTAAGGTCACTTACCTGTTTGACTGTCATCATGTCAATAACCTCCTTTGCATCATACGGAAAACAATTTTGTGCCGGCAGGTCATACGGGGGAGAACCCCTTCCCAAAGTTAAAAACTGATCTCCTGTATGCATAAATATTATAAACTATTACCTTAGGTAAGTGTCAAGACCTTTGAAGTAAAATATCAATATTTACCGAAATATCACCGCCGTTCTGTAAGAGGCGCGCCTATCTGCGCTATTGCATTGCCTGATGCAAGCATTCTGCCGTGCTCTGCAAGGTGAGCTGCAAAGACTCTGCCATCGGCCTTGCAGACTGCAAACTCCATAGCAGTCCTGACTACATTGTTTTTTATTGCAATATATGAATTTATCACAAGATAATATTTGTTTTCGCATAGAAAGGCAGAGCTTCTTATCCTTTTTTCACCAAGCCTGTACAGCGCTGCCATACACCTGAGAAAGTCTTCTGCATTTCCGAACGAAAATGAAATAATATCCCTTGCGCGGCTGACACGATACACCTTCCTTTTGTGAGCCTTGTCTTTAAGCGTTATCAGCAGCAGACAGCCGCTGTCATACTTCATGGCCTCTATTATTACCTGCTTGCCGCTGAAGCTTGCTCCGGTGCTTGCGGCTGCCTTTATCATAAGCTGTTTAAGCACACGGCTTGAATGCTCATCACTCATGCTCAGGTCGTCAAATGATATACAGCAGTGAGCCATATCGTTTTGTGAAAGAGATATAAGTATCCTTTCGGTGTCAAGCTGCTGGATGTTCATGCTATCACTCCGCTCAAAAAATATTTCTCTGATATACATAATATTAGATAATGCGGTATTTTGCAATTAATTTTTTAAGGAAAACTAACCTCCGTTTTTATCCATTGCAAGATGAGCCGGATCATGATAAAATCAGAACAGAATAACAAAACGAACAGGAATGATGATAATGAGACCCGATATCCATATTTCTGAGCCTGAACTCAGCAAAGCCGCGCATCTGCGCAGGGCTGCAAAAAAATGTGTCCGTTCAGTGTGGTTCTGGCTGCTGATGCTTTCGCCGCTTGCGTTTGTGCTCAGGGCTGCCGCAGCAGGCATCAGCGGCTTTGCCGACCTCTACAACAGGAGCGTTTACCGCATACTGTCCGTTATCTGGACAAACATCTCCGGCATCGTGCCGTTCTCGGTCGGTGAAGTGCTGCTCATACTCCTGCCGTTTGCCGCCCTGGGATATATCGCATTCGTTATTGCTTCAATAGTGCGCTCAAAGGGGCAGCGGCTGAAAAAACTGTTTCTGGGGCTGATAAGGCCGCTTTCGGCAGCATCGCTCGTATTCTTTCTTTTTATGACGAACTGCGGCATAAACTACTACTGCTCCGACGTATGCACACAGAGCGGTCTTAAACTCAGGGAGCCGTCAGCAGAGGAGCTTTATGAGGTCTGCGTCTATCTTGCGGATAAAGCCACAGAGTGCCGCTCAAGACTGCCGGAGGATGAAAACGGCGTTGTCGTGCTCGACCGTTCCTCAATGCAGAGCAGCGCCCGTACAGCCATCAATGTGCTTCACAAAAGGTATGATTTTATACCCGATGCCTACAGCATCCCCAAAAGCGTAATGCTGTCAAGGGGAATGTCATATCTGCAGATCACGGGGATCTACTTTCCGTTTACATTTGAAGCTAATGTAAATGTTGATGTGCCTGATTTTACGGTTCCGTTTACAATGTGCCATGAGCTTGCGCACGTAAGAGGTTTCATGCATGAGCAGGACGCAAACTTCATTGCATATCTTTCATGCATATATTCCGGCGATGACGGTTTTATGTATTCGGGTTATGCAGAGGCAGTGCGCTATGCTTCAAGACATCTGCGCAGAGCGGACAGCAGTCTTTATGCAGAATTTCAGACACATCTGAGCGACGGCGTATACAGGGACTACGCCTTTGATTCGGAGTACTGGCGGCAGTTTGAGACCCCTGTTGCGCAGACCGCCGCCGCAGTTAATGACAGCTATCTGAAACACAACGCGCAGCCGGAGGGAATAAAAAGCTATGACCGCATAACCGACCTCATCGTAGCGCATTTTTACACGGATATCAGACAGTCTTTAAAGACTGACGATACTATCAGTCAATAAAAGGCATTAACATAAATATTTGATAAATAATCAATAAATATTTCTCAATTTTTTATGCTGATAGTATAAAAATTTTAAAAACCCACTGTACAAATTGAAGTTAATAATGTATAATATCATGTATAATACAAACGTAGATCACTTCTCATGATCTCAGATCAGGCTGTACCAGAAGAGTGATCTTCCGCGGTATTTTTAGCACGATTCAGCGGTTCAGTAAGGGCTTCCCGGCGGAGCCTGCCTGACAAAACTGATCTCCGTGCATAATAAAGACAGGGAGCTTGTGTTTTTAAAGCGACCTGAGCAAAACATAAACTCAGAGGTGGTAACTATGCAAAAGATACTGATAGCTGACAGCTCGGAGATAAACAAGCCTATACTTTATGAGGTTTTTGCATCACAGTATGAGCTGCTCACGGCAGAAAGCTGTGAGGATATGGTAAAGCTTATGTCTGAACGCTATGATGAAATATCATTAGCGCTGATAGACAAGGAGCTTGCTGCGCGTATTTCCAAGGAAGCTATACAGTCAATGGCAGCAGACGGCGTATTTGATGCTTTCCCGATCATTATTATCCTTCCGGAAAACGATCACAGTATAAATCAGCAGAAGCTTCATGTGCCGTTCAGTGATGTTATCAATTCACCTGTAAACCCGCTCATAATCAAAAAAAGAGCGTCCAATCTTATAGAATTCTTCCTGAACAAAAAGGAGCTTGAACAGCTTGTCAGCGATCAGAGCAAGAAGATACTCCAGCAGAACCGCGCGCTTCAGGAGCAGCAGCGAAAGATAAATACCATAAACAACGATATGCTCGATACGCTGAGTACTGTAATAGAATACCGCGATGTGGAATCGGGCAGGCATATACACAGGATACGCAGGTTTACTGAGGTGCTTCTGCGCTGTGTTGCCAAAAAAAGCCCCAGATATAACCTTACAGAAGATAAAATACAGCTCATCGTTTCGGCGTCGTCACTGCACGATATCGGAAAGATAGCTATTCCCGACTCGATACTTCTCTGTCCGCGCAGGCTTACCTTCGAGGAGTTCCGCATAATGAAGCAGCACACCGTCAAGGGCTGCGAGATACTTGACCAGCTTGATGCTGTGGAAAGGAACGAGTATTTCCGCTATTGCTACGATATCTGCCGCTATCATCACGAGAAATGGGACGGCATGGGCTACCCTGACGGTCTTGTGGGCGACCAGATACCGATATGGGCGCAGGTAGTCTCTATCGCAGACTGCTACGACGCACTGACAAGCGAACGCCCGTATAAATCGGCATATTCGCACGAGCAGGCTGTTGATATGATAAGAAGCGGCGCCTGCGGTGCGTTCTCGGATGAAATGATGGAATGCTTCGGTGAGGTACTCGGCGAATTCAAGGCGCTTGCGCAGAAATATGCCGATGTTAAAAACCCCGACAGGAGCACTGCCGAAAGCAGACAGCCCGCCGCGTCCAAGAGAAAGGAAAAGAACGACATCTACGCAAAGATGGACAGGATTGACCTTATTGAAACTATAGAGCACCAGAGTTCGGTAATATCCGACCTGCAAAAGCACGACAGAGAGGCAATATACAAGATATCCGATATCGTGCTTGAATTTGACCTGAAAAGCGATATGCTCCACGAGAGAAAAGGCACAATGAAGGATATCTGCGGATATGTGCCTAAAAATTACGAGGAGACCGTAAATGTCCTTGCAGAGAGCTGTACGGATGATTACCATCCCGTTTTTCTGCGCACCTTCCGCCTGAGCAGCATAATGGACAAAATAGTAACGGGCGGAGAGCGCATAGAGCTTGAATGCATGATAGACATAGGCAAGGGCGGATTTTCGTCCGTGAGGTGCTATGCAGTGCCGATAATCGAGAATGACGAGCTTGAAAAGATATACTTTATTATGACTGTCCTCAGCGAATCTATGCCCGACCACCACTACAGCCCCGACAGGGATATCGTGACAGGGCTATGGAACTATACCGGCGTCAAGCGTGAGATAGACGACTACATAGCTTCTGACGGATCAGGCGGGCATCATGCGCTTGTAATGATCGACATTGACGATTTCAGGACTATCAACCGTCAGGCAGGCTACCGCTTCGGAAATGACATACTCTGCGATATAACCAACCTGCTGAAATTCCAGATACCCGGCAGCAATATTCTTGGCAGGATCGAGGACGACAACTTTGTTATCTTCATCAAGGACTGTCCCGACCCGGACGAGCGCAATGTGCTGATACAGGATATTTTCAACTGCATACACAAATCGTATATTTTCGGCGATGATCGTCTCCCCGATATTTCGGCGTCTGTAGGCATAGCTCTTTATCCCGATAACGGCGTTGAGTTTGAAACGCTCTTTGACAATGCTTCAAAGGCTGTTGAGCTTGCCAAGCTCAACGGTAAGAATATGTTCCTTTATTATAACGAAAATATGCGCCGCAGCTTTGAGCTTAAAAAGTATGACAGCACACTGCGCATAAAGGATAAAAACGACCTCGGCGTTATTGATTATGAGGAATACTTCATTCCTGTGGCCGATTCCGTTACCGATGCGATAAGCTCTTATGATATGCTTGGCCTGAGCGGCAGCTATATGTCCGACCTGAAAAGCATCGACTGCTTCTTTGAGACGTCCATCCATTCCGGCAATATGACTGCAATGTCGCTCAACAACCTGAAAAATCTCTTTTCTTCCATCTCCGAGCTTGAAAGCAGCAGTATCTCAATGCCTGAGCTTTCGGTGTTTACAATGTTTGACAGCGGTGACACCGATTCTGTCATAACCGCCTTTGAGGAAATGACAGGCAGCTTCAGATTTGACCGCCGCAGCGTATGCATAATGATATCGCACGATATGGTAGGGCAGATGAAAACTCAGGAGCTTACAGCCTTTGTTGCAAGGCTGCGCGCTTTTGATTTCAAGGTCGGCGTATACAATGTCGGCTCACACAGCATAAGCGTGAACTGCTTTATTGAGCACCTGTTTGATAAGATCGTTTTTGCCGGCGACTTCATACGCTCAGTCGCAGACGATGTTTATAATATGGCGATACTTTCGCACCTTATCCGCTACTTCAACAAGCTTGGCGTAAGGGTGCTGCTGCCTGCGGGGATAAGCTTTGATTTTATCTCTGTTCTGCGCAGCAAGACTGATCTTAATTTCGGATATCATAAGGATGAGATCATTCCGATGGCTGATTTCAGGCTGCAAATGAACGCTGCGTCATTTGTCAGGGAATATCCCGTGCTTGAGCATCAGCACAACGAGCTTGTTCTCAACGAAAAGATGTATGATGAGATACTCAGGCAGACAAAGTCGTTTATTATTGAGTGGTCGTCGCGCTTTGACAAGGTAAAGGTATCCGGTTCTTTTGAGAATATGTACGGCTACCGCATTCCCGAAAATGATTTTCTGACGAATATCTCAGACTGCGATTTCATACATAATGATGACAAGAAAAAGCTCATTGAAAAGCTTGGCTCTACACGCTATGACCACAACGAAACAGAATCCTTCATCCGTGTATTTGACAAGCACAGCGATGATTATATCTGGAACAGGGTGCGCTTTGTCACGTTCAGGAATTCATCAGAGATAGTTACCCGCATTATGGCTGTGTTTACTGATATTTCCGACAGCCGCTGTGATATTATAGACGAGCAGCGCAAGGGAAGAACAGACTTCATCACAAGTCTTTACAACAAGCACGCGACCGAAAACAAGATAAAGAACTATCTCTATGACGAAGGCTCCTCCGGCACTCATGCATTTCTTATTGCCGAAATATGCGGCTTTGAGGTGCTTGAAAGGGAGCTTGGCTCAGCATTTGCAAACGCAGTTCTGAAAGAGGCCGCGCAGAATGTCCGTGAGCTTTTCCGTGATTCCGACATTATCGGGCGCAACAGCGGAAACAGGTTTATTGTTTTCGTCAAGGGCATGAACGTCAGGCAGAAGATAATAGAAAAGGCCGAGCAGATATGCAAAGCCATTACAAACAAATATCAGGCCGGCGCTGCCGAAATAAGCGTTTACGGCAAGGTGGGAATAAGCATCTTCCCGAACAACGGCAGCACCTATGATGATCTGTATTCCGCTGCGCTGAAAGCCCTCTATTACACAAAGCATGATACCAACTCATCTATAGCCTTCATCTCCGACATCAACGGCTCCACGAAGCTGCTCCACGATTAAAAAAATAAACCACACTCAGGTCACTTAATGACTTGGGTGTGGCTTTTTAATACTAACGTGATCTCTTTTTCTTTTTGGTGTTGTGCTTTTTGGCGTTTTTGGCGGCAGCGCGCTCTTTGGCTTTGTAGTCAACGGGCACTTCATCACCGAAGCTCTTATGATTGATAAGAGCCTTTACAAAATGCGGGTGCTTCTGAGTATACTCAGCTTCAAGCTCAGGATGCATAACAATATACTTTTCCTGCTGACGTGCGTAGAAACCGCCGATGTTGATAACGCTGATGATTATATAAAGAATGATCGACAGCACAGCGCCTATTCCGATAAAAGGATAGATCGTAAAGAAAATATCGACAAGAACAAGTATCGAACATATCAGCACGATAATGTTCTTTATAATGCGCTTTTTGTCAAATACACAGGCGAAGAGACCAATAAGCGGCAGAATACTGAGCGCGAATGTCAGGAAAGCCCTGAGTATGGTGTTCCCTATAGAGATAGATGAGCCGAAGGCTTCGCCTACAGAGCCGCCGAGCATCATCTGAAAGCCGTTCTGCGAGATGAACACCGAAGCGCAGAGCACCTTCTGAGCCTTTAGTACCGCAAGATTGAGCGCATCAACGCTTTCCTCTGTATAGATCATCCTGTTTATCTGCTTTACATCCACAATAAGCTTGGTGAGCTTTTCGGCGTCTACATCACTGCGGATATAGTAAGACCAGTTGTAGTCAACGGTCGAAAGCTCCCTGACGTTTGAAGAGCCTGCTTCCGCAGCGGAGCTTTCCGCAGGCTCGTTTACCGACGCCTCGGAAGCGGCGCTTTCAGCCTTGCTCTCATCAGAGCTTCCCTCAGCGTCTGATCCTTCAGGCGGCGCCTCGACCAATGAATCAATAGCCTTCTGCAGTTCGGCGGCTGCGTTGTCTATCTCCTCCTGAGTGGCAAGCTTGCTGTAAGCCTTTTCCTGATACGGAGTTACGCCCAGATCCTCTGTTATGTAAAACCTTACCTGCAAAAAAGGATAGGTGAGAAGAAACAGCTCTATCGCTAACAGCCAGATAAGTGTTATCCTGATTATGTGCGAAGGAGTGCGCAGACGTTTCTTTTTCTTGGGTACATTTATTACAACGACCTTCCGCTTTTCGGGCTTGCCTTTGCCGCCCTCAGCAGCTGCAGCGCCGGAGATATCATCCGTTTTCTTGCCGCTGCCGGAGGCGTCGGGTGTGACGCTGTCATCAATAAGATCGTCGTTTTCTATTTTCTTTGCCATTTACAGTAAAATTCCTTTCAGGGTATCATATCGAATCGTAGCCGTATTTTTCTTTGTAGTTGTTGATCGTAGCGTTTATGATCTTGATAGCTTCTTCCTTGCCCTTTACCTCATCAACTACTGTCTCCTTGTTTTCAAGAGCCTTGTAAACAGTGAAGAAGTGCGTCATTTCCTCAAAGATATGCTGGGGCAGCTCGGAGATATCCTTATATCCGTTGTAGGTCGGGTCATTGAAGGGGATAGCGATTATCTTCTCATCGTTGCGGCCGTTATCAAGCATGGTTATAACGCCGATAGGGTAGCACTGTATGAGTGTCAGCGGGAATATCTGTTCAGAGCAGAGCACAAGAACGTCAAGAGGGTCAAGGTCGTCTGCGTATGTACGGGGAATAAAGCCGTAGTTTGCAGGATAGTGAGTAGAGGTATGCAGTATACGGTCAAGCTTCAGCAGACCGCTCTGCTTGTCAAGCTCATACTTTGCCTTGCTTCCCTTGGGGATCTCAATGACCACCATGAAGTTTTCGGGGGTAATGCGTGAAGAGTCCATGTCATGCCATATATTTTGCATATAAGTCAGCTCCTTAAAAAATTTGCATTTATATTATAACATATTATTTGATAATTCTCCATAGTTTTTAGAAAATTTTCTAAAAAATTATTGATAACCGCCGATATTTTAACATATTTTGTTGAAAAAAGCAAAACTAAATGATAATATTATTGATATAATCATCATAAGGTAGTGAACGGTATGAAAAAATACAGATTTTCAGTCAGCCTGTACAGCACCTGCGGCAATACAAGAAAGATAAACCAGGACAACTTTTATATAAACGGAAAGCTCCTGGACGAC
This sequence comes from uncultured Ruminococcus sp., assembly GCA_902802105.1. Lineage (GTDB taxonomy): Bacteria > Bacillota > Clostridia > Oscillospirales > Acutalibacteraceae > UBA1213. Next base: position 44,376 of record CADCKR010000004.1, on the reverse strand, counting down.
CCGCAGCAAAAGGAATACTTTTTCACAGAGGAATGCAGCGGCGGTGTTTTTGCTGTAGCGGACGGCATGGGCGGCGAAGAGGAAGGGGAGTTTGCGTCCTTGACGGCGGTAAGCTCACTTGCGGAGATAAATAAAAAAGCGCCGTCATATTCCGGGCTGTGCAGCTGCATGGAGCGCGCAAACGGTATTATCTGCGAGAGGAGCGAACGCATCAGCGCCCGCATAGGCTCCACTATGGTTATTGCGGTGATAAACGACAGCGAGCTGAGCGCATACAATATAGGGGACAGCAAGTGTCTGCTGTATTCCGGCGGAAAGCTCACTCAGCTCTCAAAGGATCACACCGTTACTGCGCAGATGGTTGAGGCGGGTATAATGACGCCCGAACAGGCTATGCGCGACAGCCGAAGGCACAGTCTGTTCCAGCATCTCGGTATGCCGGAGGATGAAATGTCCATTTCCCTGTACCGCAGCGAAAATATTACGCTCCGTGACGGCGATATGATAATATTATGCTCTGACGGTCTGACAGACGGTCTTTCATCCGATGATATCGCCGGCGCAATACGCTCCGGCCGCACAGACCCGCAGCTGCCAAAGGAGCTTTCAGGTCTTGCAATGAAAAACGGCAGTACGGACAACATCACAGTGCTGACAATATCCGTATCTGTCAGAAAAAACTTTTTCGGGCTGTTCGCTCACTGACGCGGTACAGGGATAATAAGTTTTGCTCTGACAATTACACGGGGGGAACTCTTTTCCGGCGAAAAAATCCGGCAGCGTAGGGGCTCCGTTACCGACCCGTCACTTTACTAAAACCGCTGAATTTTGATATATTTTTGTGACTGATACGCTGCAAAAAAGATAATACTCTAATGAAGCTTTGTGATAATGCACCGCGTTTTACCTGTAAAGCTCATTGCTTTACAGCACTTGTTTTGATAAAATTGTTGCAAAGCTTATTTCTTTACAAGCGTGACCGGGATACTGCAAAAAGATCATGCTCTAAGGAATTCTTGCACTAAATATCCCGAGTTTTACCTGTAAAGTTTATTCTTTTATAGCGCTTGCTCTGGTAAAATCATCGTAAAGCTTATTTCTTTACAAATTTTGCTGTCTTGCCGGCATACTTCAGCGTCAGTTTTTCGGACGAAAGCTCATATTCCATCACAACAGAGCCGAAATCATCCGTAATGACAGTGATGGTATCGTTCTCAACGATGCATTCGCCATTCAGGTCAAGCCGGCTTTCACCATAAGATGAAGTGAGGGAGAGTGAGCTCCCGCTGAAAGCAAGGTGTCCTGAGGTTTCATTTTTTGCGCCGTTTTCGTCTGTTCTTACCCATTCATAGCGCTTTATTTCCTCAGAAGCATCGAGCGGCGGCGCATTTACACAGCCTGCCATAAGCAGACATATACACAAGCTAAAAAGATATATTGCATTATAATGTAGGTTTTTTCTTTTTGCGTCAAGGCGCGTCTTCATACTGATATTCTCCTTTGTTCTCAAATTCGGTGACAGAACTTACCGGACAGGGAAGCATTCACTCCGCAGCAGCTTCGCCAAGGGTAGTATGTATAGAATTTATATGTAAAGCTAAAAAGCTTTAATACCCGTACAGGTGTCCCGGACACGAAAATCACTTTTCAATTTTACGGCTTGCAGTATTCGGGCACAAGCGATCAAAATCCGGCGGTTTTATGAAGTGGTTTTCCCGTATAACTGCCGTCACAAAAGGTTTCTCACGTGTAACCGCCGTAAGAAATTGATTTCCGGTTATCTTATAGATAAAAAACAAAAAATCGTTATCGGCTGCGGTTATATTTGTTAAAACAATGATTTTTGCAGGATTAAAAAATAACACTTGCATTTTCGGCGGTAATATTATAAAATAATGTAGTATTTCAGTGCAATTTTGAATTTGTTAAAATCATAATTTTTCAGGAGGAACTATTATGTCCAATTACAGCACTATGGAAAAGACAGCTCTCAAAGCTGAATACGAGAGCCTTACAGCTTCTTTTGAGGCGTACAAGGCTCAGGGTCTCAAGCTCAACATGGCAAGAGGCAAGCCCGGCTCGGAGCAGCTCAATATTTCAAACGATATGCTCACCGTACTCACTCCCGACACCGACTTCACAAGCGATGACTGCCCTGACAGCAGAAACTACGGCAACCTGACAGGTCTTGACAGCGCCCGCAGGCTTTTTGCGGATATCATGGGCGTTGAGCCGAAGAACGTTTTTGTAGGCGGTAATTCAAGCCTTAACATGATGTTCGACACCATCGCCTGCATGATGGAGCTCGGATGCAGCGGAGAAAAGCCCTGGAGGGAACAGGGAACTGTCAGGTTCCTGTGTCCTGCGCCCGGCTATGACAGACATTTCGGCGTTACGGGCTATTTCGGCATCGAAATGATAACCGTACCCATGACAGAGAACGGTCCTGATATGGATATCGTTGAAAAGCTCGTTTCTTCCGATGCATCTGTCAAGGGTATATGGTGTGTGCCGAAATATTCCAATCCGCAGGGCATAACATACTCTGACGAGACTGTAAAGCGTTTTGCTTCACTCAGACCCGCAGCTAAGGATTTCCGCATCATGTGGGATAACGCCTACATCATCCATGACATAAACGACACTCCCGATACTCTCCTGAATATCTTTGACGAGGTAAAGAAAACAGGCAATGAGGATATGGTATTCGAGTTCTGCTCTACCTCAAAGATCACATTCCCCGGAGCAGGCGTGGCAGCTCTTGCGGCATCTGAGAATAACCTTACGATCCTCAAAAAGCGCTATAACTTCCAGACGATCGGCTATGACAAGCTCAATATGCTCCGTCATGTAAAATATTTCGGCGATATCAACGGCGTGCTTGCTCATATGCAGAAGCACAGGGCAGTGCTTGAGCCCCGCTTCAATATGGTGCTCGATACACTCTCAAAGGAGCTTGACGGCCTTGGAGTAGCATCATGGACAAAGCCCAACGGCGGCTACTTCGTATCCGTTGACGTTGCAGAGGGCTGTGCAAAGCGTGTTGTCGCACTCTGCAAGGAGGCAGGCGTTGTACTCACAGGAGCCGGCGCTACCTATCCCTACGGCAAAGACCCCAAGGACAGCAACATCCGCCTTGCTCCGACATATCCTCCCGTTGAAGAGCTTGCAAAGGCTATGGATATATTCTGCATCTGCGTGAAGATGGCGGCTATCGAGAAGCTTCTCTGATAACAGAATAACGTATCTGAGAACGGGCACGGCATTCTTTTGGGTTTGCCGTGCCCTGTTTGTGTGTGTTTCATAAAATAAGATGCAGGAAAATCAAAAAATGATTTGACTTTTATAGACAAAAAATATATAATTGTATGTGATATGTCTGTATGCTTTTGTTGCGGCTTGTGTGCTGAAGGTGCAGAAAGATATGCAGGCACAAAAGAACAATATTGGAGGATACCGTATGAAACGAATTGGCAAACCGGTGTTCTTCATCGTATTTGTTATTATTCTTGCGCTTGCCTATACCTCGGTGTTTGGTATCTACGGCGAGAACGGTGATTTCAGGATCACCTACATAAAGGGTATTAACGATATTCGATGGGGCATCGACATCAACGGCGGTGTTGAGGCAGTTTTCGCTCCTGACGAAAAGGATGCGACTGACGATGAGATGGAATCCGTAAAGGCCATCCTTGAGCTTCGTCTTGTCGCTCAGAACGTCACCGACTACGAGATCTATCCCGACTACGCCAACGACAGAATCACTGTGCGCTTCCCATGGAAGTCTGACGAAAAGGACTACGATCCTGACAAGGCTATCAACGAACTTTCCGCTACTGCACACCTGACCTTCAGGGCAGGCACCGATGCAAGCGGTGAGGTCATCATAGAAGGTAAGGACGTCAAGAAAGCATACAGCAACTATCAGAAGGCAGGAGAAACCGGAAAAATGCAGCACGTTGTTGTTCTTGAACTCAATGACGAAGGCGCATCCAAATTTGCAGACGGCACAAGAGCCAACAAGGGCGGCAACATCTCCATCTGGATGGATGATGAATGCATTTCCGCTCCCCGTGTAGATTCAGTCATCACAGACGGTACCGCTATCATCAGCGGTTCGTTCGATGCAGCAAGTGCAGCAAAGCTTGCAAGCACGATCAATGCAGGCGCACTTCCCTTCGGTCTTAAAGTAGAGAGCTACAGCACGATCAGCCCTTCACTCGGCAACTCTGCGCTTGAGGCTATGGGCTATGCCGCTATAGCCGCTATGTGCTGCATTTTCCTGTTTATGCTCTTTATGTACAGACTGCCCGGCTTTATCGCATTTATCGCACTCATCGGTCAGATGGCTATATCTATCATGGCTATTTCGGGCTATTTCCCCGTATTCCCGAGCTTTACAATGACTATTCCCGGTATTGCGGGTCTGATACTTTCTATCGGTATGGGCGTTGACGCAAACATCATTACCGCAGAGAGGATCAAGGACGAGCTCTGGACAGGCAAGACACTTGACGGCTGTATCCGCAACGGTACAAAGGGCAGCTTCTCGGCTATCTTCGACGGCAACATCACCGTTATCATAGTTGCGATCATCCTTATTCTTGTATTCGGCCCTGCAAATATCTTCTCGTCTATCTTCGGCGTATCCACAACAGGCCTTATCTATGCATTCGGCTACACTCTGCTTGTGGGCGTTATCTCAAACTTCATCATGGGCGTGGGCGCATCACGTCTTATGCTGAGATCAGTTTCAGGCTTCAAGTTCCTGAGAAATAAAAGATTATATGGAGGTAAGAAATCGTAATGAGACAGACATTCCATATAGACTTCATCAAAAACTCAAAGATATTCTTCTGTTTTTCTCTCGGAATAATGCTTGTTTGCCTGCTGCTGAACATTACCGTATTCCCGACACTGGTAGATATCCAGTTCACAGGCGGTACGATCATCAAGTACAGCTATGACGGCAGCATTGATACATCCGAGCTTGAAAAGACTGTCAACGATACTATCGAAAAGTCCGATACTCTCAATGACACAGTGTCCTTCTCCTACAGCGAGAACCTTGCAAAGTCTGCTCAGGACAGCAACAGCAAGATCGTTTCTCTCCAGTTCACCGGCAACAAGGCGGTTTCAGTTGAAGATAAGACCGCTATAACAGAGGCACTTCAGACAACTTATCCCGACAACACCTTCAAAGAGGCTTCGTCCTCATCTGTTGATGCTTCAAAGGGCAGCAACTTCTTCTTCAAGTGTCTTGCAGCAGTTATCGTAGCAGCAGTGCTTATGATATTCTACGTTGCTGTCAGGTTCAGAAAGATCGGCGGTCTTTCTGCGGGCGTTATGGCTGTGGTCGCACTCGTGCACGACCTTATCATAGTTTACTTTGTGTTTGCTATGTTCCGTATGCCGCTCAATGATAACTTTATCGCAGTTGTGCTTATGATACTCGGCTACTCACTGAACGATACCATCGTTATCTACGACAGGATCAGAGAGCTGAGAAGGAAATCCAGCCCAAGAACTCCGCTCAACGATATTGTCAATACAAGCCTTAACCAGTGCATGGTAAGAACTATCTGCACATCTATCACGACCATCATTGCTATCGGTTCTGTGCTTGTCGTATCGCTCATTTACAACATTGATTCTATCGTAAGCTTCGCGCTGCCGATGATGATCGGCCTTATCTCAGGCTCCTATTCATCACTGTGCATCGCTGCACCGCTCTGGGTAATGTGGAGGAACCATCAGTCTAAAAAGAAGGCTGAGGCAAAGGCTGCCGGCAGCAGCAAGGGCTCCAAAAAATCAAAGAGCAGCGCTTCAAAAAAGAGCTCGGCAAAAAAAGAAACCAAAACAGAAACCAAAACAGAGACCTCTGCTGAGGAATAAGCTTATCTCAGATCGCAGCCGCAAACCGGCTGCGATTTTTTTATCACCATATAGTAAACCTGCCGGCGCCGGCTCTGCACTGCTGAATGTAAAGCGTAACGCTTTACACGAAAAGGAGAACGGCTTTTGTCTAAAATAGACTAAAACCGGCGAGGATTTTGTAATGTTAAAACTGCCAAAAAAGCTTAAAATGAGTTTATTTTAAACGGGAAAAATGTTATAATCATTACGATCGGCGGCAGTGTCAACCGACAAATTTCCCTGCCGCAAATAAAACAAAGGAGAAGATCATCTATGAATGCAAAGCCTCTGACCAAGCGCATCATAGCTTCCGTTGTTTCAGTGATGCTGGCACTTAGCTGCTTCATCCTCCCGACCGTATTCGTAAATGCGGCAGAGGAAACCACAGTTAATATCCATTATCTCAGAGATGACGGAAATTATGGCGATTGGGACGTGTGGGCATGGGCTGACGGCCTTGACGGCAACGGCTATGCTTTCACAGACAACGGTGATGCTGAGGGTGCAGTTGCTACCATCACTATCACTCAGTCAACTCCCAGTCTCGGCTTCATCGTAAGAAGACCCGACTGGAGTGCCAAGGATCCTGACGGCGACCGTAAAGTCGACCTCAGCTCTGTTGTATCAGGCACAGTAGATGTTTACTGCGTAGCAGGCTCTGAGCTTGACGACTATACAGTAAACTACGACAAGGCTGTACGCGGCCTTAAAGTAAAGAACGCAGCTGCGGATTCAAAAACGACAGTAAACATTGAATATACAATGGCTGCCGACGCTGATATCACTGCTGCAGATTTTACTATCACATCAGCATCAGGCGCTGAAGTGGCTATCGCTTCCTATGAGAAGACAGCTGACACAAAGGCAGTCCTGACACTTGCAGATGAGCTCGATTACTCCAGAGAGTATACGCTCTCATTCAAGGGTTCTGAGCTTAAAATCGCTCTTCCGGATTACTTCTCAAGCGCAGAGTTTGAGGACGAGTTCACCTACACGGGCGACGATCTCGGCGTAACGATCAACGGCGACAATGACGCAAGCTTCCGTGTATGGGCTCCTACAGCTGAGAAGGTAGAGCTTAACCTTTATGATGAAGGCGAAGGCGGCACAGCTCAGGTGCTCGAAATGGTAAAGGACGTAAACGGCACATGGGTACAGAAGAACGTATCTATGACCGACGGCAACGTTGTCGGTATGTACTATACCTACACAGCTTACTTTGACGGCAAGGTAAACAAGGATATCAACGATCCTTATGCAAGAACTACCGGCGTAAACGGCAAGAGAGCTATGATCATTGATGTTGATGCTACCGCTCCCGAAGGCTGGCAGGATGACGAAAGACACACCTACAAGAATGTAACTGACATGGAGATCTATGAGCTTCACGTCAGAGACTTCTCTATCGCTGAGGACAGCGGTATGACAAACAAGGGCAAGTATCTTGCCTTTACAGAGACAGGCACAACGAACAGCGACGGCATTAAGACAGGTATTGATCACCTTGTTGATCTCGGCGTTACATCCGTACATCTCCTGCCCGTATATGATTACGGTTCAGTAGATGAGACAAAGCTCGACAAGGCTCAGTTCAACTGGGGCTACGATCCCGTGAACTACAATACTCCCGAAGGCTCATACTCAACAGATCCGTATCACGGCGAAGTAAGAGTAAAAGAGTTCAAGCAGATGGTCCAGGCACTCCATAATGCCGGCATCGGCGTTATCATGGACGTTGTTTACAACCATACCTACAACACTCAGTACTGCTTCAACCAGCTCGTTCCCGGCTACTTCTACAGACCCAACCAGAATACATCAGGCTGCGGCAATGACGTAGCTTCCGAGCGTTCAATGGTAAGCAAGTTCATCGTTGATTCAGTCAGATACTGGGCAGAGGAATATCACCTCGACGGTTTCCGTTTCGACCTCATGGGCATCCTTGATGTTGATACAATGAACGCAGTGCGCAAGGCAGTTGACGAGGTAGATCCTTCTATCATCATCTACGGCGAAGGCTGGAACATGGGCAGCGTTCCCACAAAATCAGGCGTTTCTATGGCTAACTATACAAATGCAGCTATGACGCCCGGCATCGCTTATTTCAGCGATACTATCCGCGACATGATCAAGGGCAGCGTATTTGACGCTACAGAAAAGGGTTATGTAAACGGCGATCCCAAGCACGCAAAGGCTATCCTTAACACAGTTCAGTACACCAAGAAATGGTGCCCGCAGCCTACACAGATCATCAACTATGCAGACTGCCACGACAACCTTACTCTCTGGGACAAGATCAGATCTTCAAACGGTGACGACAGCGAAGAGGATCAGATCCGTCAGAACAATCTGGCAGCTCTTATCGTTCATACAGCACAGGGCGTACCCTTTATGATGAGCGGTGAGGAATTCCTCAGAACAAAGACAAAGGATGACGGCACATTCGAGCACAACAGCTATGCATCTCCCGACTCCGTAAACGAGCTTGATTATTCAAGAATTTCAACATACGCAAGCGTATATGACTATTACAAGGGTCTTATCGCATTCCGCAAGGCTCATCCTGCTTTCAGAATGGCAACAGCCGAAGAAGTAGAAGCAAGCTTTGCAGAGCTTAAATCTGACAAGAAAACAGGTCTTGCTGCATTCACACTCAAGGGCGGCAAGAACGGCGAGACAGCTGAAAACCTTCTCGTAGTTTACAACCCCAACGCTGAGGCTCAGGATCTTGAGCTTCCCGAGGGCGAATGGGATGTATATGTAAACGATCAGAAGGCAGGCACAGATGTTCTTGCAACAGTATCCGGCACTATCTCCGTACCGAGAATTTCCGGTATGATCCTTACTCAGGGCTATGTTGAGCCTACAGACGAGCCTACTGACGAGCCCACTGACGAGCCTACTGACGAGCCTTCTGACAAGCCTGAATTCAAGCCCACAGAAGCTCAGAACAAGCCCTTCACAACTCTCGGCGTTATCGGCGGCTTCAATGAGTGGGGCGGCGATGTCGCTATGACAGACGAAGACGGCGACGGCGTTTATGAAGCTGTTGTTGATGCGACCGGCGAATTTGAATTCAAGGTTCGCGCTGACGGCGCATGGGATTACAGCTGGGGCGTTTACGAGGCTGAGTATGACCGTACACAGAACAGCCAGACAAACTGCACCGTTAAGGTAGACGAAGGCAAGAAGCTTATAGTTAAGCTTGATACTACTACTGTTGATGCTGCTGCATTTGATAATGATGAGTCCGCTATCTATGAGGATGACTTTGACTTTGATGCAGAAGGTTATGAGTTCTGGCCTGTTACCTTTGAGGTAGTTGACAATGACGAGCCTACAGATGAGCCCACAGACGAGCCCACAGACGCTGACATGGCTGCGATCGCAGGTACTTATGTATTTGTTTTTGACGGACAGGTAGCAATGACAATAAGCATTAATGAAGACGGTACAGGTTATGTTGCTAATGAAGATCAGGTGCTGGATGCTGTATGGACAGTAAGCGGCAATGTAGTTTCAATTACTGCAAATGATGTTACAGAAGTATTCATTTATGAAAACGACACACTCATAAGTGATTATGCACATGATTTTGTATTTGTAAGGCAGACCGACGAGCCTTCAGATGAGCCTTCAGACGAGCCTTCAGACGAGCCTTCAGATGAGCCCTCAGATGAGCTTTCAGATGAGCCCTCAGAGGAGCCTTCACAGGAGCCTTCACAGGAGCCTTCAAGCGAGCAAAGCACTGTTAAGCCTTCAGATGATACAGTCAAGACAGGCGACAGCACAAGCGCAGCTGCAGCGATCATTATGATCCTTATTTCCGGATTTGCTGTAACAACAGTAGTTGTTTCCAGAAAGTCCAGAAAGTCAAGATAATTTTTATCTGACGGTCTTAATTGGGAAAACTCTTTTCTTACGGAAAGGGTTTTCCCTTTTGTTTTGCGACGTTTACTTCATGCCTGTTCCGCATAAGGAGGTAAATCAGCGGCGCATAGCCTGCGCTCCCGATAAAGTTTTTGCAAAGCACTGCCGATGCACCAGCTTCTGCGGGAATGACTGCCGAATGAGCAAGAAGGAGCGACACCAACAAACTAACGCCGTTGTTTTACAGCCGTAGGGAGCGGAATTGAGAACGCCGGCGAGCCGCATTTTTCTGCCGGAAAAGGATTCCCACCGGGTAATCCCCAAAAGTAACTTTCGGACAATAATATTGTTTGACTGAAATGCTGTTTTAGTGTATAATCTATTGTATGTTTGTATGATATTCGGAAGGAAGGATAAAGCTATATGATACATCTTGAAAACGTGTCAAAGGTCTACCCTAACGGCACTAAAGCGCTGAACGGCATAAGCCTTGACATAAATGACGGCGAGTTTGTATTTATCGTAGGGCCGTCAGGCGCCGGAAAAAGCACATTTCTCAAAGTGCTTATATGTGAGGAACGCGCAAGCTCCGGTACAGTTTCCGTCAACGGTTTTGACCTTATGGATATCAAAAAAAGAAAGATACCCTATCTCAGGAGGACTATGGGTATCGTATTCCAGGATTTCAGGCTCATAGACAAGATGAATGTATTTGACAATGCGGCATTTGCCATGAGAGTTATCGGTGCGCCGGAAAAGGATATCCGCAGCAGAGTGAATGAGGTGCTTGCTCTTGTGGGGCTTGAAGGCAAGGAAAAAAGCAGGCCTTCGGAGCTTTCGGGCGGTGAGCAGCAGAGAGTGAGCCTTGCAAGGGCGCTTGTGAATAAGCCCGGTATGCTTATCGCAGACGAGCCTACAGGCAACATCGACCCTGAAATGTCATTCGAGATAATGAAAATGCTTACTGATATAAATAAAAGCGGCACTACCGTCATAATCGTCACGCATGAGCACGACCTTGTGAAGCAGTTCGGGGGCAGGGTAATATGGATAGAGGACGGCGCTGTGCTTCACGATGCTGTCATTGAGCCTGACGAAAGCCTGAACAGTGACGATGCCGCTGACGATGGCGCAGCAGAAAGTAACGATGCGGACAAAAAGGAGGCTGATGCACAATGAAGCTTTCAAGTACAGGCTATCTTGTAAGAGAGGGCTTTCGCAACATCTGGGCAAACCGCATGATGTCGCTTGCTTCCGTTATCGTGCTGGTATCGTGCCTCATTATAACGGGCTCGGCTGCCCTGATATCCGTAAACGTGAACAGCCTTATCGCAAGCATAGGCGATGACGACCAGATAACCGTCTACCTTCTGCCCGATCTGTCGGATACGGACTCTGTAAAGCTTGAATCAAAGCTGCTTGCAATAGATAATATCGCAGGCGTTCATTTCCGCTCACGCGATGATGTTCTTAAGGATTACAAAAAAACGCTCGGCGACGATATATATTCGGCTATGCAGGGTGACGGAAACCCTTTCGGAAATGAATACAAGGTCAGGCTTGACGACCTTTCTCTTTATGCGGATACTGTTGCAGAGATCGGCAAGCTGCCGGGCATCGACAGCATAAGCGACCGCAGCGACATTGCAGGCAAGCTGACAAAGCTGAATTATTTTGTTACAGTTGTCGGTATGTGGGTCGTACTGGTTCTCGGCGCGGTAACACTGTTTATTATCTCAAACACCATAAGAATGACAATGTATTCAAGGCGCTTCGAGATAAGCATAATGCATTCCGTCGGCGCTACAAACGCATTCATACGCATTCCCTTTGTGATAGAGGCAATGATGATAGGCCTTATCTCCGGACTTATATCCTCATGCATAGTTATTGCCGTCTATGAGCCGCTGCGCAGCGCTGCTTCGGGTATCATCGGCATGATAGGCAGTTCAACGCTTCCGGTCGAAAGCATCAGTCTGCCTACGCTGCTGCTGATGTCGGGCGCAGGAATACTTATCGGTCTGCTTGGTGGGTCGATCTCAATATCAAGATATCTAAACAAAGAAGGAGGGGCTGTCATTGGCAGGTAAAGCAATAAAGCTCACAGCGATCTCAGCCGCAGCATTATTTGCGGTGTCGGTCAATATCCCTGTAACCGCTGATGAGAACGATCACGCTGATTATTACGAATATAATAATGATTACAGCTACGATAACGACTATAACAACTACGATCAGACTGATTACGGTTACAGCGGCTACAACGACTACGATCAGACTGATTACGACTATACATACGGCCGGACCGGTGACGATGATACCTACGATGAATACGGCTACACCGATGAAAGCGATGCGCAGGAGGAAAGCAGCGGATGGGACTACACTATAGACGATGATGAGGACGAGGATGAGGACGAGGATGAGGACGAGGAAAGCAGCGACGATGAAGAAACAAGCGCTTATGACGATGAGCTTGACGAATTTGACGTTGACGAGAACTCACGCCAGCGGGCAGAGCTTGAACGTGAAAACTCCGAGCTTGCCGAAAAGCTCCAGATAACAAAGGAGGAGCTTGAGAAAAAGAAAAAATACAGCAAGGAGCTTCAGGAGAAAATATCAGACCTTGGTAAAGAGATAAAAGACCGCACAGTCAGGATAGATGATCTGAACAGGCTCATAAAGGAAAAGCAGGAGATAATTGACGCAAAAAAAGCAGAGATCGAGAATATACTTGCTCTGCTCAGAACAAGGCTCAGGGCGATACACAAGGCCGGAAGCGCATCATCGCTTGAAATAATCTTAGGCGCAAAGAGCTTTGAGGATTTTCTTGACAAAGCCGAAATGGTAAAGAGTATGTCTGACCGCGACAGCAGGATGATAAACTCTGTGCGTGAACAGATGAAGATAGTTTCGGACGAGCAAAAGGTCCTTCAGGACAGCAAGAAGGAGCTTGAGATCCAGAGATCCGCGCTTGAAAAGAACAAGCAGGAGATAAACGGGCTTTTCGAGGAAAACACAAAGCTTATAAAGGAGCTGACTACCGAAAGCGAGGAGCTCAAAAACGAACAGGACGAGAACAAGGCAAGGCAGAAGGAACTGAAAAAAGCTCTTGCCGCATACAAAAAGCGTCTTGCCGAAAAGCAGAATATTGAGATTGTCGTCGGGCCGGATCCTGACGGCGGCTTTGTGTGGCCTTGCCCCGGATTTACATACCTTACATCGACATTCGATGAATGGCGCGGAGTGAACAATCACGGCGCTCTTGATATTGCTGAGGGAGGGATTTACGGCGCAAAGGTCGTGGCCTGCTATGACGGTGTTGTATTCTCCGCGTTTGACGGCTGCGAACACGACTACGGAAAATCCGCAAGCTGCGGCTGCGGCGGCGGTTACGGAAATTATGTAATGATAGACCACGGCAACGGCAAAATTTCCATTTACGGCCATCTTTCGGGTGTTACCGTATCCATAGGGCAGACGGTTTCGGCAGGTCAGCTGATAGGCTATGTCGGTTCGACCGGATTCTCTACCGGAGCACATCTTCACTTTGAAACACGCTATAACGGCGTAAAATATGACCCGCTTACGGAGTACTGACGTGCAGCAGGAAATGCGTGAATTTTACATTCATATTTGCTGTGTGCATCATTCCTACATATAACATTATTGTCTATATAAGATTTTTTGCGCAAAACGACAGATTCTTTGCACATAACATACAAATTGTTAAAATGAATATCATAAATCCTTGCTAACATTGGAATTATATAGTATAATAGTATAAAGCCATGTATCAAAGGAGGCTGAGATATGGATCTCAAGGGAATATCCTGCCCTGTATGCTCGGAAAAATTCCGGGAAGAGGATGATGTAGTCGTATGCCCAAAATGCGGCGCTCCTTATCACAGGGAGTGCTATAAAAAGAATAACAAGTGTATCTTTTCTGATCTTCACAAAAGCGGAAAAAGCTGGTATGAAGCGGAGGAGGAAAAAAAGGCAGAGGAAGAAGGCAGGGCAATATGCAGATGTCCGCACTGCAATGCTGTAAACCCTGAAAACGCCATAGTATGCAAGATGTGCGGAAGGTTCATTTCCGGCAGTGTTGAAGATAAAGACGGAGCCGGCAATGACGGGGCGACCGAAAGCGTTACAGGAACAGTAAAGGACAGCGTTCCCGGGTCGGGCGCTGACGGTCAGAAAAATGTGCCGCCGTTTCAGAACGGTGGAGTCCCGTTCTCTGTTTTTCTTGATCCGATGGGCGGTGTGCCCAAGGATGAGGATTTTGAGGGAGTGACGGGTGCAGAGATCTCAAAGTATGTAAAGAACAACACGTCCTATTATCTTCCTACGTTTTACAGGATGAAAACTCAGGAAAAGGGACGATTCAGCTTCTGCGCGTTCCTGTTTACAGGTGCGTGGTATCTTTACAGAAAGATGTATCTTAAAGGCGCGTTGATCTGCCTGCTGTATTTCATTGTAGAGATAAGCTCTCTTGTGCTTACAAACACTTATTCAGTGCCGCTTATCCGTGAAGCAAATCAGTATTTCGGCAATTCATATTACGTAAATTTCTTCGACTATATGTCATGGGCATTCAATAACAAGCCCTTCACTGAGGCAGTTCTCATGTTTGCACCGTATTTCCTGCTTGCGCTTTTTTTGGTCGTCAGGATAGTATGCGGGTTAAGAGCAAACAGGAGCTACTATCATCACTGCGTGAAAAAGGTGAAGAGCATTAAATCGGTGCCGCTGAATGCAGGCGAAGAAAACCATCACAAGGCTTTGTCAGAGGCCGGCGGAGTAAATACTGCTATAGCCTGGATGTGCCTTGTGTGTTACGTGATATTATATATCGCATCTATATTAATAAAATAAAATACCAGAATGGAGGAGTCAGACATGAAAGTAAGAAAAGCCGTCATTCCTGCGGCAGGTCTTGGTACAAGAGTGCTGCCTGCTACAAAGTCGATGCCCAAGGAGATGCTTACCATCGTTGATAAGCCCGCTATCCAGTATATCGTAGAGGAGGCTGTCAGGTCAGGCATTACAGATATCCTCATAATCACTAACAGAGGCAAGGGTATCATTGAGGATCACTTTGACCGCAGTCCTGAGCTGGAGGAAAGACTGCTTGCTTCGGGCAAAAAGGATGTTTATGATGAGGTCGTTTCGATTTCCAAGCTTGCAAACATCTACTTTGTAAGGCAGAAGGAGACCAAGGGTCTTGGTCATGCCGTCAACTGCGCAAGGTCGTTTGTAGGCAATGAGCCGTTTGCTGTTCTTTACGGCGATGATGTTATCATCGGTGAGGATCCTGCCTGCGGTCAGCTTATCAGAGCCTATGAAAAATACGGCAAGGCTGTTGTAGGTATCAAGGCTGTGTCTGAGGATGCTATTTCCAAATACAGCTCACTCAAGGTCGAGCATCTCGACGGCAACGAATACAGCTGTACGGATATGGTAGAGAAGCCCAAAACACCCGCAGAGGTACTTTCGCTGTTTTCTATTCTCGGCAGATGTGTGCTTACTCCGGATATCTTTGATATCCTTGACAACACGAAGCCGGGCGCAGGCGGCGAGATACAGCTTACCGATGCAATGAGAACACTTGCCCGTACTGTCGGCATGACAGGCGTTGATTTCACCGGCAAGCGCTACGATATGGGCGATAAGCTTGGTATTCTTGAAGCTACAGTAGAGATCGCACTTGCAAATCCTGTTCTCGGCGACAGCTTCAGAGCATATCTCAAGGAGCTTTCAAAGACGCTCTGATATTTTTACAGATATTTAAGGAGGAAAATTTTTATGGCTGTTACTCTTAATGATAAGCATCTCAGGGAGTTCGTCAGCAATGACGAGTATACTTCAATAGTACCGCAGATCAAGGCTGCTCACGATCTTCTTCACAACAAGACGGGTCTTGGCAATGATTTCGTAGGATGGGTAGACCTTCCTGTTAAATATGACAAGGACGAGTTTGCCAGAATAAAGAAGGCGGCTGAGAAGATCAGGCAGGATACTGATGTATTCATCGTTATCGGCATCGGCGGTTCCTATCTTGGTGCAAGAGCTGCCATTGAGTTCCTGAAATCCCCGAATTATAATGTTCTTCCCAAGAATACGCCGGATATTTATTTTACCGGCAATTCGATCAGTTCAACAGCTCTTGCTGAGCTGCTGCAGATCTGTGAGGGAAAAAATGTTTCCATCAACATGATCTCAAAGTCAGGTACAACTACCGAGCCTGCTATTGCTTTCAGAATTTTCAGAGAGCTTCTTGAGAAGAAGTACGGCAAAGAGGGTGCAAAGGAAAGGATCTACTGCACCACAGACAAGGCTAAGGGTACTTTGAAGAGCCTTGCTACAAAGGAAGGCTACGAGACCTTTGTTGTGCCGGACGATGTAGGCGGACGCTACTCTGTACTTACAGCTGTAGGACTGCTGCCTATAGCTGTTGCAGGCTGCGACATAGACGCTCTTATGGCCGGTGCTGCCGAGGCGCGTGAAGCGCTTATGGAGAAGGATATAGAAAAGAACGACTGCTATAAGTATGCAGCCATCAGAAATATCCTCTACCGCAAGGGCAAGCTTGTAGAGCTTCTTGTAAGCTATGAGCCCGCATTCACAATGATGAACGAGTGGTGGAAGCAGCTCTTCGGCGAGAGCGAGGGCAAGGACAACAAGGGTATTTTCCCGGCGTCTGTTGTGTTCTCTACCGACCTTCACTCAATGGGTCAGTATATACAGGACGGTTCAAGGATACTCTTCGAGACCGTTGTGCAGATCGGCAAGCCCAAGTATGAGCTTACTATCGGCACGGATCCCACAAATGTTGACGGTCTGAACTTCCTTGCCGGCAAGACGGTGGATTTCGTAAACAAAAAGGCATTCGAGGGTACAGTGCTTGCTCATACAGACGGCAAGGTCCCGAACATTGTGCTTGATATTCCCGAAGTAAGCGAGAAGGAACTTGGCTATCTCATTTATTTCTTTGAGAAGGCTTGTGCGATCAGCGGTTATACAATGTGCCTTAATCCGTTCAATCAGCCCGGCGTTGAGAGCTACAAGAAGAATATGTTTGCTCTGCTTGGCAAGCCCGGCTATGAGGATCAGAAGGAGCTGCTTGAGGCAAGGTTAAAATAATTCTGACAAACTGTCCGGAATACATTGACAAAGCCCGGGACTTATTGTAAAATTTATATAGGTATTCAACTGATCGTTGATGCAATTATAAGGAGGCAAAAAAAAATGGTTACATTAATTGTTGGCAAAAAAGGAACAGGAAAGACAAAGAAGCTTATCAGCCTTGCAAATGAAGCAGTAGAGGCTTCTAACGGTAACGTTGTTGTTATCGAGAAGGGTTCAAAGCTTACTTACGATGTTACACACAAGGCAAGACTTATCGACACAGAGCAGTATTCTATAAGCGGATTCGATGCTTTCTTCGGTTTCCTCAGCGGCCTTTGTGCAGGTAACTACGATGTAACAGACGTTCTTGTTGATTCTACACTCAAGATCGGCGGACAGGACTTTGCAGCTTTCTCTGAGTTTATCGAGAAGATCAATGTTCTTGCTGCAAAGACAGAAACAAAGTTTACTTTCCTTGTATCCGCTGATGAGACTGAGCTTCCTGCAAGTCTCTCAGGCGTAACAGTAAAGATCTGATAGTGTACTGCGCTCGTTAAGGCGCACAACAGCAAAATAGATCAACCAACAGGCACATTCCTTTCCGGGTGTGCCTGTCTTGCTATTTTAAACAGAGGTGATAAATTGAGACAGATCGAAATAGGGGAGAACGACAGCGGGCAGCGTCTGGATAAATTCCTCTCCAAGAGGTTCAGGAATATGCCGCAGTCGCTTATGTACAAATACATACGCACAAAATACATAAAGCTCAACGGCAAGCGCTGTGAAATTTCAAGCCGCCTGCAAAAAGGGGATATCCTGACGCTTTATATCAAGGATGAATTCTATGAGGAAAGCGCCGGCCAGTACGACTTTATGAAAGCGCCTGTAAAGCTTGATATGATCTATGAGGATGAAAATATCATGCTCCTGAACAAAAAGCCGGGTCTGCTTGTTCATCCCGATGATACATATCATTTTGATTCGCTCATTGCCCGTGTGCAGCACTATCTTTACGATAAGGGCGAATATGACCCAAAAAAAGAAAACTCATTTGCGCCTGCGCTTGTAAACAGGATAGACAGAAATACCGGAGGCATAGTCATAGCCGCCAAAAACTCCGAGACGCTCCGCATAATGAATCAGAAGGTCAAGGACAGGGAGATAGAGAAGCTTTACCTATGCATTGCGCTGGGAATATTCAAAAAGAAGGAGGACCTTCTGACAGCGTACCTCGAAAAGAACGAGGACAAACACAAGGTGTATATTTCAGGAAAACCGACGGAGGATACAAAAACGATAAAGACAAGGTATCGTGTGCTTGCTGAAAAGGACGGCCTGAGCCTTTTAGAGGTCGATCTCCTTACAGGCAGGACGCATCAGATAAGGGCGCATCTTGCATATATCGGCCATCCGCTGCTCGGTGACGGCAAATACGGCAAAAATGAGATCAACCGCAAAATGGGCTTCAAGTATCAGGCGCTTTATTCCTACAAGCTTACTTTCCGTTTTACCACAGACAGCGGAATGCTCTCATACCTAAACGGCAGGAGCTTCACAGCGCCGGAGGTATGGTTCAGGAGCCTGTTTGATGAAAAGTCTCGGCAGTGAGTGATGCGATCAAGATAAAAAAGGTAAAATATGCAGTAATTATTTATATTTTTCTGTTGAAATTTTATCAAAAAAATATTATAATAATAACGATGGGGAATTGGTCGTCTGCAATAATGCAAATGATCGGATCCCGATGTTTTCATCAAATCTGTTAACTCAGATAAGCGAAAGGAGATCAAAATGATTTACACAAAAGAGGTTGAACTGATGTGCCCTGTAGCAAAGGGTGCAAAGCATGAGCCGGCTCCGATTCCGGAAGAGGGTAAGTGGGTCCACGCTAAGCAGATCGGCGATATTTCAGGTTTCACACACGGTATCGGTTGGTGTGCTCCTCAGCAGGGTGCATGTAAGCTCTCACTCAACGTAAAGAACGGCGTTATTGAGGAAGCACTTGTAGAGACGATCGGCTGCTCAGGTATGACACACTCCGCAGCTATGGCTGCTGAGATCCTTCAGGGCAAGACTATCCTTGAAGCTCTCAATACAGACCTTGTATGCGACGCTATCAACACAGCTATGCGTGAGCTCTTCCTGCAGATCGTATACGGCAGAACCCAGAGCGCATTCTCTGATGACGGTCTTGCTGTAGGTGCAGGTCTTGAGGATCTTGGCAAGGGTCTTCGTTCACAGGTAGGCACAATGTATGCTACCAAGGAAAAGGGCGTTCGTTACCTTGAAATGGCTGAGGGCTATGTAACAGGTATCGCTCTTGACGAGAACAACGAGGTAATCGGTTATCAGTTCGTAAGTCTCGGAAAGATGACTGATTTCATCAAGAACGGAGACAGCCCGACTGATGCATGGGAAAAGGCAAAGGGTCAGTACGGACGTGTTGCCGATGCTGTAAAGATTATCGATCCGAGAAAGGAGTAATAAAATGGCTCTGTTTGAATCATACGAAAGAAGAATTGACAAGATCACTGCTGTACTCAATCAGTATGGCATCGCTTCTATCGAGGAAGCTGAAAAGATCACAAAGGATGCAGGTCTGGATGTTTATGCTCAGGTCAAGAAGATCCAGCCCATCTGCTTTGAAAATGCTTGCTGGGCTTACACAGTAGGCGCAGCTATCGCTATCAAGAAGAACTGCCGCAGAGCAGCAGACGCTGCCGCTGCTATCGGTGAAGGACTTCAGGCTTTCTGTATTCCCGGCTCTGTTGCTGACCACAGAAAGGTCGGCCTTGGCCACGGCAACCTAGGCAAGATGCTCCTTGAGGAGGAGACAGAGTGCTTCTGCTTCCTGGCAGGTCACGAGTCATTTGCTGCTGCTGAAGGCGCTATCGGTATCGCTGAGAAGGCTAACAAGGTTCGCCAGAAGCCTCTGCGCGTTATCCTCAACGGTCTCGGCAAGGACGCTGCTCAGATCATCTCACGTATCAACGGCTTTACCTTCGTTGAAACAAAGTATGACTACAAGACAGCTGAGCTGAAGGTCGTTTATGAAAAGCCCTTCTCAACAGGCCTGAGAGCTACAGTAAAGTGCTACGGCGCAGACGACGTTCAGGAAGGCGTTGCTATCATGCACATGGAGAATGTCGGCGTTTCCATCACCGGTAACTCAACTAACCCCACAAGATTCCAGCATCCTGTTGCTGCTACCTACAAGAAGGAATGCATCGAGCAGGGCAAGAAGTACTTCTCCGTTGCTTCCGGCGGCGGCACAGGACGTACTCTCCATCCCGATAACATGGCAGCAGGTCCTGCTTCCTACGGTATGACAGATACTATGGGACGTATGCACTCAGACGCTCAGTTTGCAGGCTCCAGCTCTGTTCCTGCACACGTTGAGATGATGGGTCTTATCGGCATGGGCAACAACCCCATGGTTGGCGCTACAGTTGCAGTTGCAGTAAGCGTTGAAGAGGCTGCTAAGGAAGGCAAGTTCTGATCCCGATCTGTTTCTTTTGAGACTTACGGCGGTCGTCATTACGGCGGCCGCTTTTTCTTTTACAGGTTTAATACTAATACCTGACAAAAAGCAGACAATTTTTGCGGTCTGATTTTTATCAGAAATTAGTATAATTCAGCACCTTTAAAAGCTTTCCGCCAAAAAGCGAAAGACACAGCAGACCGGAATACGGTAAGCTGTGTCTTTTGATGTATATTCGTATTATCAGATAAGTCCCATTACCTGAACGCTGCGTGTGATAAAGCCTTCCATTTCCTCGGCGGTGAGCTTTCTCTGGCTCATAAGAGCAAGGTCAAAAATGTGGCGGCAGAGAAGCTTCTGCTTGTCAGCATCAAGCTCCGGCAGCTTCTTGACAATGCTGTTTGAGGAATTAACGATAAGCGTTTCGGCAGCCTCATCGACCTTGCCGAACATATTACCGTAGATGCGGCTGATATCGCTCATGCGGCGCTGATATTCGTCTATCGTGAGAATAGCGGGCGTATCATCGGATCTCAGGTTCTCTACCTTGACGGTGAGCTTTTCCTTTCCTATAGCATCCTTGAACATATTTGAGAGGGTATCGTCAGAGCCCTTGTTTTCATCTGCATCAGAGGTTTTGAGTGCTTCACCGACCTCTGAGTCGATGCGTACAAACTTGGTGCCGCTTTCCTTGTATTCAAGGAACGTAACAAAATGGGTGTCGATATTGTGTTCAAGAATTACAGCATCAAGACCGTTATCTTTAAAGAGCTTGATGTACTGTCCCTGGACCTCAGTGCTTGAAACGTAATATACCTTATCGTTCTGCTTGGGCAGCTCGGCAAAGGTCTTGTATTCGCCTTCAAGATTCTTGAAAAGAATGATATCCTTTATCTTATCATAGAATTTTTCGTCCTTTATGCAGCCGAACTTGATAAACGGTGAAATATCGTCCCAGTAGCTCTCGAATGACTTGCGCTCATTGTTGAATACAGATGTGAGCTTGTCTGCGACCTTCTTTGTGATGTGGCGTGAGATCTTAGCGACCTCACCGTCATTCTGAAGGAAGGAACGGGAAACATTAAGCGGAAGATCGGGGCAGTCGATCACGCCCTTGAGCAGCATAAGGAACTCGGGAACGACCTCCTTGATATTGTCTGCGATGTACACCTGATTTGCAAAGAGCTTGATCTCACCGGGCATTACCTGAAGCTTGTCGGTCTGCTTCGGGAAGTAGAGTATACCTTTCAGGCGGAAGGGATAATCCACATTGAGGTGTATCCAGAAAAGCGGAAGATTCATATCGGTGAAGGTCTCACGATAGAAATCCTCATATTCTTCTGTGGTGCAGTCCTTCGGAGCCTTGAGCCAGAGGGGAGAGGTGTTGTTGATGGGCTTGGGGAGTGAAGGAGCTTCATCCTTCTTTTCTGCGCTCTCATCAGGCTTCTTTATTGTATTGAAGAATATCTCATAGGGCATGAAGTGACAATACTTTCTGAGTATCTCACGCATCTTGTATTCGCTGAGAAACTCCTTGCCGTCATCAGAGATGTGGAGTATAACGCTCGTACCCTTTTCGGTGCGGCTGCCGTCTGCGATCTCGTAGGTGTGGCTGCCGTTGCTTTCCCAGTGTACAGGCTTTGAATCCTTCTGATAAGAAAGAGTTTCGATCTCCACGTTTTCAGCTACCATGTATGATGAATAGAAGCCAAGTCCGAAATGACCGATAATGCCGCCATCAGCGTCAGTCTTATCCTTGTATTTGTCAAGGAACTCCTGAGCGCCTGAGAATGCGATCTGAGCGATGTATTTTTCGACCTCGTCCTCTGTCATGCCGATGCCGTTATCGGAAACAGTGATAGTTTTTGCCTCAGGGTCAAGAGTGACGTCTATCCTTGGCGCAGCATTGTCATTTTCGGCTTCGCCCATCTGACAAAGGCTCTGATACTTCTTTATAGCATCACAGGCATTTGCAACAAGCTCACGGATAAAGATATCTCTGTCCGAATAGAGCCACTTTTTGATGATCGGAAACAGGTTTTCCGAATCGACCTTGATTTGTCCTTCTCTTTTCATTTGTATTACCTCCGTGGTATTTGAAAATATATGAACCCCGAAAAATATCGTGGTCAGCAACAGTATCATTCGGCTAAAAGCCGTATAAAAGATCTGATAAAAACGTGTGCAGGGATGCGCAGTTCCGGCCGCAGCCTGCAGGAAGCATCAGTCCTGCTTTGTCAGATTGCGTTCAAGCCACTGCTGATATGTCATAAGCACCTGACGGGGCTTTGAGCCTTCGTGAGGGCCTACGATGCCCATCATTTCCATCTCGTCTATAAGACGTCCGGCACGGGCATATCCAAGCCGCAGACGGCGCTGCAGCAGTGAGGTGGATGCTTGTCCGGCTTCGACTACACACTGTATGGCCTGCTCCATAACAGGGTCCATATCTCCGTCCGTTTCAGAGTCGCTTTGCTTGCCGGAATTGTCGGCAGCAGCGTTTCTTTCGATCTCGTCAATAACATTCTTGTCGTATTCGACAGTCTTGTTATGCTTTATGAATTCAACTATATGCTCGATCTCGTCATCATCAACATAACAGCCCTGAACACGTATCGGCTTTGTAGTGCCGATAGGCGAGTAAAGCATATCGCCTCGTCCGAGAAGCTTGTCGGCGCCGCCGGTATCAAGTATAGTTCTTGAGTCGATCTGCGACTTTACCGCAAAAGCGATACGGCTGGGCACATTCGCCTTGATAAGACCTGTTATAACATCAACTGACGGACGCTGCGTTGCAATAACGAGGTGCATTCCTGCTGCACGTGCCATCTGTGCAAGGCGGCAGATAGATTCCTCTACCTCGTTCGGCGCGGCCATCATCAGGTCTGCAAGCTCGTCTATAACGATAACGATATGACACATTTTTTCAAGCTTGTGCTTTTCCTGCGGCGCGTCAGATGAGCTTTTCAGCTCGGCCTGTGCCTGAGCAAGCATCTCATCCTCTTCAAAGGTCCTGTCGGCGTCTTCGGCGTAGCTGTCGCCTGCTTCTGTATTCTGCTTGTCCACAAGGCGGTTGTAGCTGTGCATATCCCTTACGTTATATTCAGCAAAGGTCTTGTAGCGTTCAAGCATTTCATTCACAGCCCAGTTAAGAGCGCCTGCGGCCTTGCGCGGGTCTGTCACCACGGGCACAAGAAGATGGGGAACACCGTTGTATACTCCAAGCTCAACTACCTTCGGGTCGATAAGTATGAGCTTTACCTCATCGGGCCCCGCCTTATAGAGAAGGCTTACAAGCATTGAGTTTATGCATACGGATTTACCCGATCCGGTAGAGCCTGCTATGAGAAGATGCGGCATACGCGCAAGGTCGGCAAGAGTTATCTTGCCGGTAAGATCCTTACCGAGAACGACGGTCAGCTTGCTTTTGGCGCTCTGGAACTCACGCGATTCCATAAGATCCCTCATTTTTACGATCGAAACGTGCTTGTTAGGGACCTCTATTCCGACAGCGTTCTTTCCGGGAATGGGCGCTTCGATACGGACGCCGGTAGCGGCAAGGTTCATGGCTATATCATCGGCAAGGTTTGTTATCTTGCTTATTTTCACGCCGGAGGCAGGCTGCAGCTCGTAGCGTGTAACGGAAGGACCTCTGCAAATGTCGGTTATTGTGGTAGCAACGCCGAAGCTTTTCAGTGTTTCTACAAGCTTGGTAGCGCTCTGCTGCAGCTCACGCGATATATTATACTCCTGCTCAGGAGGCTGTGCTTCAAGCAGTGTAAAGGGCGGCTTGATATAAAAAACGTCCGGCTGGCTTGCTGTGCTTATCTTCTGGGCGTTTCCAAGCTCAGAGGGCTTTACATAGGTGCCTTCGCCTGCTTTTGGCTCAGGCTTTTTGGCATTTGCGGCAGGAGAGACAGGCGGCTTGGCAGCAGTGCTGCTTTCAGGTGCTTTAGCTGTCTGAGCCTCATGGTCTTTTCTTACAAGCTCTGAGATATCTATTGTAGATTCAGAGTAAATATCCCTGCTGTCAGCCTGTACGTCAGCGCTTTCTGCGGCAGACTGAGTTTCCTTGTTTACAATAGCCGGTATCTTGTCGATACTTACAGGCGCTTCTCCTGCCGTCTCAGCCAAAGCGGGCTCTTTTTGCGGCTTTACGGCAGGCTTAGGCTTATTATTCTTCCTGCTTTCGGCAGCATCACTCTCATAGAATGGCGTTTTGTTTATGCGCCTGTACTCGGACTCCTCGTTCTTTCGCTGAACAGCCTTTACCCTTTTATCGACCGTGCGGTTAACATATTCTTCACGGGTTTTTCTGCGGTTTTCATCCTTTATTTTCTTTTCCTCAGCCTTAACGCGGGTACGTATCTCCTTGCGGTCGCTTATCTTCTCGCTTACAGGCTCTTTTATGCTGTCGATTATATTGATGAACAGAGCCTCAAAGGACATATAAACAAAAAATACAAATATTATCGTTGATATAAGCCCGCCTACAACGCCGCCAAGAAGCTTTGAAAGAGGTACTCCTAAAAATGCGCCTATGCAGCCCGGTCCGTTGTTAAGGGAAGATTCTCTGAATGCGTTCGATATTTCCTGTCCGTATCCGCCAAGCTGCATACCTGCGGACGAAAAAGCAAATATCGTTGTTGAGAACATTACAATAGTGCCGCAAAAGAAAAACACCTTCAGGGGGAATCTGTATGTAGATTTTACCCTGAACATCTGCGCAGAGCAGTATATGAATATCAGCGGAACTAAAACACCGAGAAATCCGAATACGCCTTTGTAGAAATCGTGCATTGACTTCCAGACGCTTTCGCCTGTGAGGAAAAACAGCATAAACAGCAGCAGAGCGAAGCCGAGCAGGATAACGCCCTTTGCAAAACGTATCTTCTTTATTTGCTCGGCAGCTTCTTTTGATGCTGCGGAAGCCCTTGACTTTGCAGATGGACGCTTTGTGTTCTGTGAAGAAGCGCCCTTACTGTTTTTAGCGGTACTTTTACGGGCAGTCCCCGAAGAAGAACGGCTGCCCGATTTTTTTGCTGCCGGCTTTTTTGTCCGACTGCCTGTTGCTTTTTTTTCAGCCAAGTTTTATGCACCTCCGTTTATTCAAAAGTGCAGAGGCTGCTGAGTAAACAGGTTCGTTCCTGATGAAAGCTCGATTATGCTGATGAGTATTATCGTAAGTCCTACAGCAGCAGTGTAGAGAATGAAAATAAACATCTTGTTTGTTTTGAGCAGCCATTTGAAGAGCTTTATTGCAACCATGCCGACAGCGGCGGCAACTATCATGCCGATTATAACATAAGCGGCATTTATATCCTTGATATCGCTTTCGGCAGAGAAAAGTACATCCTTTAGTTCAAGCAGGGCAGCTGCAACTATTGCAGGAGTACCGAGAAGGAAGGAAAAGTCAAGAGCGGTCTGTCTTTCGATGCCGCGGAACTGTCCTGCCGCAAGAGTTGAGCCGGAGCGTGAAAGGCCGGGCAGAAGTGCAGCTCCGCACTGTGAAAAGCCGACTATGACGGCATCCAATGGACGGTATTCTTTTCTGAGCTTTTTTCTGTATTTTTTGCCGTCTATGATCTTAACGCTTCTTTGACTTCTTCCGCTGAAAAGAAGCAGTACGCTTGTAAGCGTAAGCGCTATGCCTACAACAATAAAGTAGCCGTCCGTTGCAAACTTATCGCCGAGGTCTTTAAGCTTCAGTCCTGTTCCGGGAATAGGGAGGAAGAGCGCAAAAAGCGGGAGAAGTCCTATGATTATCATAACAGCCATATTTTCCTGAGGAGTCATTTCCTTCCACTTGAAGCTTTTTGTGAATATCTTCTTTATAATGCTGCCAAGTGCACCGAACAGCTTGATAACGGTCTTGAAATACACGATCACCACTGCGGCAAGCGTTCCGA
Source organism: uncultured Ruminococcus sp. (assembly GCA_902802105.1). Lineage (GTDB taxonomy): Bacteria > Bacillota > Clostridia > Oscillospirales > Acutalibacteraceae > UBA1213. Next base: position 18,069 of record CADCKR010000004.1, on the reverse strand, counting down.
CGTGCAGCATTACCGAAAAAAACAGGTTGTTTTCAGTAATGCCCGTTATGTGCTGATAGATAGCAAGATGGCCGCTGCTGGATACGGGCAGGAACTCTGTAAGTCCCTGCAGTATGCCTTGAAAAATAGCATCAAATAAATTCATGAATATGTACCTCCATAATATGATCAGATCCCCGGCCGTGAATATGCCGGGAAAACAACAGCTGAGCTGCGGCAGCTATTGTAATAATATGATAATTGCCTGTGCAAAATAACTAAGCGTCAGAGCGCTGCTTGTCGATCATTTTGCACAGAGCTTTTACTGCGTCGCTCAGTGAGCCTATACTGTTTATAAGCCCTTCGGCAACAGCGGCTTCACCGTCAAGTATAGTGCCGATGTCCATAACAAGCTCACCGGTGTTGAGCGCAAGACTGTTGTAGCGCTTTGCGGATATTTTTGAATGAGCCGTAACAAAGCCGGTTATCCGGCGCTGCATACGCTGAAAGTATTCAAACGCCTGCGGAACGCCGAGCATCATGCCGCTCATTCTTACAGGGTGGATAGTCATAGTGGCAGAGCGGGCAATAAATGACTTCCTTGCCGCTACTGCGATCGGTACGCCTATCGAGTGGCCGCCGCCAAGCACCAATGAAACAACGGGCTTTTTCATGCCTGCCATAAGCTCGGCTATTGCAAGCCCTGCTTCAACATCACCGCCGACTGTGTTCAGCAGCACGAGCAGCCCCTGAATTTCGGTGCTTTGCTCTACTGCGATAAGCTGAGGTATGATGTGCTCATATTTTGTCGTTTTGTTCCTTGGCGACAGAATATAGTGCCCTTCGATCTGCCCGATTATCGTCATGAACTGTATGACATATTTTCCGTTGTCGGATATTATAGAGCCGGTATCGGTTATTGCCGAAAGCGGCAGCTCCTGAGATACATTTTCCGTATCGGGTATCTCTTCTGCATCGGGAATTTGTTCAGAGCAGATAAAGCTGTATTTGTTCATATTATTATGCGCCTCCCGGAATTAGTTTTTGCGGAAGAAGCATATAATACGCACCGACAGACCTTTCAGACAAGATGGAATTTTCTGTCAATAAAGCTGCATATATGAGTTACGGGTATTGTAAGGAAAGCCCATAGCATACTGTAAAACGGGCATATCTGTCCGCAGAAGTTGAAGCGGTGAGAGGAATAGTCCCAGACGCACAGCTTGAAGCAATAATTGAAAACGAATCCGGAAAGCAGCTCTGTGATCGTGATGACGGTGCAGCCTATCAGACATTTCAGCCTCATGGTACAGATGCCGATACTGCGGAATATTTTGTACAGAGCCGCAAAGCAAAGCCCTCCGGTAAGGATCATCGACCAATGCGTATGCCGCCGCCAGATGATCTCAAGCAGACCGTATGCGGTACCGCCCAGAGAAAAAAGTATGCAGAAGCATGAGAGCTTATTTTTCATAAAATACTCACCCATGCTTATTGTGTGCAAAAGAGACGGGATTATTATTTTTGTATCATGATTTCCTGCGGTGCGTGAGGACGGTATGTATAACTATAACTGTCACACAGACACAGGCAGCGCCGAACAATATGTATACGACAGTGTTGCTGTAGGGAGCGTTCTTTTCGGCCAGCGCCATGACTGCCTCTTCTTTTGCTGAAACAGCCGAGGAGATATCCCGCACGAGCATTTCATATATATGCCTGTGCCCGTCCTTGTTGGGATGGATATCAAAGGTGATAATGTTTGTCCATACGATAAGATTATCTCTGAACTCATTCAGCAGGTCTTCGGCGTGAAGCTTATAGCCGTATTCCTTGGTCTGTATCAGGTCAAGCGTCTTATTGCTGATATCCGTGAGCATCTTGTTTATGCTCTCTATGATGGCGTTGCCGCTCAGCATAGAGGTGGGATCATAGGGAGTAATGAAAAAGATCTCGGCTTCGGAGCCGGTCTCACGTATAAACGATATCATTTCCTTCACGTTTGCCTCATACAGCAGGACGGTATCGCTGAAACTGTTCTGTACGGTGATGTCGGAGCATTTTTTTATCATGCGGTCAATGGAACTCTTTGCCTTGGGGTTTGAAAAAGCGCTGATTATCGTTTTTTCGATCGTATCAAGGCTTGAAAGATCAACTTCTATGCCGATCTTTTCCAGATTATCCTTTTCATCAACAAATATCTGATACAGTGCCAGCTCAACAATATCCATGACGTCATTGCCGCCGGTGGAGATGATTATAACATCGGCATTTTTGATAAGCTCCGGCGAAGTGTTTTTTACAGCGGCAAGTGTCTTGGTGCTGTCCTCTCCGGTTTTTGCATAGTTAAAAAAATTCTTGTCATATTCAAGCGCATAATTTTTGCACAAAAGGTTAGGGAAGCTGTCGGCAGGTCCGGAATTGTCGAAGCGGCTGTAGTTTTCAAGACGATATCCGGTAGCAAGTGAATCTCCGTAGACGAGCATTGAGGATATCTTGCCGGCATCGCTGCCGGCTGAGCTTTCAGCGTTATCTTCAGCAAATGCCGGCATTGAGAAAAGCGGGATCAGCAAAGCGGAAGCAAATATCAGACATAATATCTTTTTGAATATTTTCATTCAGGATCACACCTCCCGTAAAATTACGCCGTTCAGCTGAGGAAGCCGTCGATTATGGTGGCTTCGGCCTCTTCTTCCGTCAGACCGAGGGTGCGCAGCTTCAATATCTGCTCTCCTGCGATCTTTCCGATAGCCGCTTCGTGTATAAGTGCGGCGTCGTTATCCCTTGCATGAAGCTCAGGGGCGGCATCGACCTTGCCGTTTTCGGATATTATAGCGTCACATTCCGAGTGGCCCGTACACGGCGCATTGCCGACGATAACAGAATGATACTCCTGGTGTGAATCGTCCCTTGCCACAGAACGGGAAATGAGGTCAACGCCGGAATCACGGCCGTTCATCTCGACTCTGAAATCCGTTTTGGCGGTCTGCTCCTTCTCGGTGAGTATCCTTTCACGAATAAGCAGCTTTGCTCTTGCGCCGAGCTGCGCCTTTGTTATTCTTGTAGTTCTGTCCACTCCGCCTATCTGAGCCGTATCCATTTCAAGCACGGAATCCTCTTCAAGCTCGGCTTCTGTAACGGGGTCGATAGAGCGCAGCCCTGTTCCGTGACCTTTACCGATATGTTTTTCGAGGTACTTTACTTTTGAGCCCTTGCCAAGGAAGAAACGGTGTATGCCGTTGTGTCTTGCGGGCTCGCCTGTTTCGGTATGGATGCCGCAGCCTGCGACGATTATAACATCTGCGTTTTCGCCTACGAAGAAATCGTTGTACACAAGGTCGTCAACATCTCCGTGCGTCACGCAGGCCGGAATGGAGACCGTCTCGCCCTTTGTGCCAGGAGCAATGAATATTTCAAGACCCGGCTTGTCTGTTTTTGATTCTATCTTTATATTTTTGCTTGATACTCTGCCGGCACACTGACCGTCCTCGCGTATGTTGTATGCGCCCTTGAATTCTCCGTTCCAATCGGAAATTTCCCTCAGCAGATCCTTGGTTATCTCATTCATCAGAACATCTCCTCCTGCCTGAAGCATTTACCTGTGACTGAATTGTTTTCCAGAAGCAGCTTCATCATGCTGTCAGGATCGCCCTGAGCCTTGATGCTTCCGTCTGCAACGATAACTATTTCATCAGCGATGCGAAGTATCCTTTCCTGATGGGAAATGATAATGATCGAGCCGTTGAGGCTCTTTCTTATATCCTCAAAGGTCTTTATGAGATTGGTAAAGCTCCACAGGTCAATGCCTGCCTCCGGCTCGTCAAAGACTGTAAGGGTAGAGTGCCTTGCAAGCACTGTTGCGATCTCGATGCGCTTGATCTCGCCTCCGGAAAGAGTAGAGTTTACTTCACGGTCGATATACTCCTCCGCGCAAAGACCTACCCTGCTCATATAGCTGCATATTTTGTCAAGAGGGAGCTTTTCGCCTGCGGCAAGCTCTATCAGCTTGCGGACGGTTATGCCCTTGAATCTTACGGGCTGCTGAAAAGCAAAGCTTATTCCCATTCTTGCCCTTTCGGTTATGTCCGCATCGGTGATATCCTCATCGTTAAGAAAGATCCTGCCGCTGTCCTGCTTGTAGATGCCTGCGATTATCTTTGCGAGAGTTGTTTTTCCTCCTCCGTTGGGGCCTGTGATAACTATCAGCTTACCGTCAGGTACAGTAAGGTCCAGGTCACGGAGTACGCCTGCACCGTCAGGAGTGCTCCAGGATATATTTTCCAGCCTTAGCAATTTTATCATCCTTTTCTGAGTAATAATAATCAAACATAAAATATATTATATCACGTTTGCTCGTATTATACAAATAATTTTTTTGATTATGATAAGTATTTTTTCATTTTACAGCAAAAGAAATCTCATGTTTGTATTGTGCAAACCGCAGATCTGTGCTATAATAGCAGAAATACGGACAAGCAGAAGCTTCTGTGCCCGTAGAATAAATCATGAAAAAGGATTTCAGAAGGAGAGATAAACAATGCTTTCGGATATTGAGATCGCTCAGAACGCTCAGGTGCAGCCCATCGTAAATATTGCCCGCAAGCTCGGCATTGATGAGGATGACCTTGAATACTACGGCAGATACAAGGCAAAGCTTTCCGAGAGACTTATCAAGGAAAGATCAGCAGGGAAGGACGGCAGGCTCATACTTGTAACTGCGATCAACCCCACTCCTGCCGGCGAGGGCAAGACGACTACATCTGTAGGCCTTGGAGACGCACTTTCACTCATAGGCAAAAAGACCATGATAGCGCTCCGTGAGCCTTCACTCGGACCGGTATTCGGCGTAAAGGGCGGCGCAGCCGGCGGCGGATATGCCCAGGTCGTGCCGATGGAGGACATAAACCTGCATTTCACGGGCGATATGCACGCTATCACGGCCGCAAACAACCTGCTCTGCGCTATGCTTGACAACCATATCCAGCAGGGCAACTCACTTGGCATAGATGTCAAGAAGATACTCATAAAGCGCTGTCTTGATATGAACGACAGAGAGCTGAGAAACATCGTTGCAGGTCTTGGCGGCAGGGTAAACGGCGTACCGCGTGAGGACGGCTTTATCATCACCGTTGCAAGCGAGGTAATGGCTATCCTTTGCCTTGCTTCGGACATTACCGACCTGAAAGAAAGACTTGGCAGCATTCTTGTTGCATATACCTTTGAAGGCAAGCCGGTATATGCCCGTGACCTTAAAGCAAACGGCGCAATGGCAGCTCTTCTCAGAGATGCGATAAAGCCTAACCTTGTTCAGACACTTGAAGGAACTCCTGCTATCATGCACGGAGGACCCTTTGCAAATATCGCTCACGGATGCAATTCTGTCAGAGCAACAAAGCTTGGCCTGAAACTTGCGGATTATCTTGTTACCGAGGCAGGCTTCGGTTCTGACCTTGGAGCTGAAAAATTCTTTGACATAAAGTGCCGCAAGGCAGGACTTAAACCGAGCGCTGTTGTTCTTGTTGCTACTGTACGCGCTCTCAAATACAATGGCGGTGTACCAAAGGCCGAGCTTGGGCATGAGGACCTTGCAGCCCTTGAAAGAGGTATCGTAAACCTTGGCGCGCATATTGAAAATATGCATAAATACGGCGTTCCGGTAGTTGTTGCGATCAACCGCTTCGGCGCTGACACAGATGCGGAGCTTGATTTCATAAAAAGCTACTGCACGGGCCTTGGAGCTGACTTTGCGCTTTCAGAGGTATTTGCAAAGGGCGGCGAAGGCGGCAGGGAGCTTGCCGAAAAGGTAGTCGCAGCCTGCGAGAAGGGTTCGGACTTCAAGCCGCTCTATTCTCTTGATCTTCCGATAAAGGAAAAGGTCGCTGCTATCGCAGGCGGGATATACGGCGCCGACGGCGTTATCTATACGACCGCCGCAGAAAAGGCTATTGCCGAGATCGAAAAGCTTGGCGCCGATGCTCTGCCCGTATGCGTTGCAAAGACGCAGTATTCGCTTTCGGACGATCCTTCACTTCTTGGCAGACCAAAGAACTTCAATATTACTGTCCGTGACGTAAGGCTCTCGAACGGCGCCGGCTTCGTAGTCGTCTATACAGGCGATATTATGACTATGCCCGGCCTGCCAAAGGTACCGGCAGCCGAAAAGATAGACGTAGACGCTGACGGCAGGATAACAGGTCTTTTCTGATGGGAGAGAAATGTATTTTGCAGAAGCTTCACAGCAAAAGCGAGCAGCAGACTGAGCAGATAGCCGAAAGGCTTGCAGCTACCCTGAAGGGCACCGAGATAATAGCTATGTTCGGCGGACTTGGCGCAGGCAAGACCGCATTCACACGCGGGCTTGCGCGCGGGCTTGGCATAAATGACGGCGTTTCAAGCCCGACCTTTGCCCTTGTGCATGAGTATGAGGGCAGGTTCATGCTGTATCATTTTGATATGTACCGCATCGGCAGCTATGACGATCTGTACTCAACAGGCTTTTACGATTATCAGGATCAGGGCATTATGATAATTGAGTGGAGCGAGAACATAGAGGAGTTTCTGCCGGAGAAGCGCATAAACATAAAAATAGAGCGCATTTCGGACAATGAGCGTGAAATAACTATAGAAGGAGCCGAAAAGCTATGAGGATACTTGCAATAGATACCACAGCTTCGCCTGTTTCGGCAGCTTTGGTGAATGACGGCTTTCTGGAGGGTGAATTTTTTCTGAACGTAAAGACTACCCACAGCCAGACCCTTATGCCGATAGTGGACGAGCTTCTGAAAATGACAAATACGAAGATAGATGACATTGACCTTTTTGCTGTTGATGCAGGCCCCGGCTCATTTACGGGTGTGCGCATAGGTGTTTCGTCTGTAAAGGGGATTACCTTGCCGCTTTCAAAGCCCTGTGCAGCTGTATCAACGCTTGAAGCAATGGCCTATTCAATGCCCTACAGGGACGGAATAGTCTGCGCTGCTATGGACGCCCGTTGTTCTCAGGTATATAATGCACTGTTTATGCTTGATGACGGAAAGCTCCAGCGCATTACCGAGGACAGGGCGATAAGCATTGAAGACCTGAACAAAGAGCTCGGTTACTACGAGGAAAACAGTATTTATCTTGTCGGTGACGGTGCAGAGCTTTGCTATAATGCTTTTGGCGCGGAATATCCCTTGATGGAGCTTGTACCGATGAATATCCGCTATCAGCACGCTTATGGCACGGCTATGGCTGCGGAGAAAATGGCTGAGGAAAACAGGCTTTGCAGCTCTGACGAGCTTATGCCGATATACCTGAGAGTGCCGCAGGCTGAGCGTGAGCTGAAAGCAAAGCAGAAAAACAGCGGTACTGACTGAAAGAAAAGGAGATCATTGTATGAAATTAGCACTTGCGGCCGATCATGGTGCATTTGAGCTGAAAGAATCCATAAAGAAGCATCTTGAAGAAAAAGGAATAGAATACGAGGATTTCGGCTGCTATTCAAAGGAATCCGTTGATTATCCAAAATTTGCATACAAGGCAGCAAAGGCAGTCGCAGACAAGAAATTTGACTTCGGCGTGATCTGCTGCACCACAGGCTTGGGCGTATCAATGGCTGCCAACAAGGTAAAGGGTATTCGTGCCGCAGTATGTACAAACGAGATGCTTGCCGAAATGACCCGGAGGCACAACAACGCAAACGTGATATGCATGGGGCAGAATGTCGTTTCAGCGGAGCTTGCAAACAAGCTTGTTGATATCTTTATTTCCACCGGTTTTGAAGGCGGCAGACACGAAAGGCGTGTTGCTCTGCTCACAGATATCGAGGAAGGCAAGGATATTTCCTGACAGGTATTTTAGCTTGACACAGAAACAAGACGGGTATGTTCTCAAAAAAAGGAGCATACCCTATTTTTGTTATTCATAATATTGTACGGAGATCAATTTTCAGGCTCACAAATATATAGAGATCCAGAGGTTTCATGCTGGGTTTCCCCTGTGTAACCTGCCGGACAAAATTGATTTCCGTGGAATATTTGCATTATTGCTTGAAAGTATCAGAAAAATCTTGTATAATAGCGTTGCTGCGTTTTTCAATGCTTTATAATGGAGTGATCATTCTGAATATATTTTTAAGTGTTGCCAAAAGTGTATTGACTGCACTTTATCAATATTTTTTGTTTGTCTGATTTTTGCATTCATAATAATGATATGCTATCTTTTTGTAATAAAAAATAACAGCTCCGGTATCGGGATAAGACAGACGCTCAAACTCTGGGACTCATCCTTCAAAAGCTCATTCGATTTCAGACTGCTTTTCTTTCTGGTATTCTACTGTGCTATGATAGGCTTCCGCACATTGTTGGGCAGGGGATTGTTCACTAATCCCTTACAGAATGTTTTCGGCGATTGGGCGTTATATAATATTTCTGGAAAGTCAGTTGTTTCTTCTTATGGCTTGGAGAATATCATTCTTTTTGTGCCGTTTTCTTTTCTGTTCTTGTGGTACCTTAATACAAGAAGGAGCAGGAAGGGTATATTCCGGTCGTTCTTTGTCAGCGTTATAGCTGCAATGTTGTTTTCGGTTCTGATCGAATTCTCACAGCTGCTTTTTTGCCTGGGAACATTCCAGTTTTCCGATCTTGTATACAATACTTCGGGTGGGATCATCGGCAGCCTTATCTATCTTGCGTGCTGGAAGATAAAGTGTTTGATAATGAAAAACAAAAAATAAGCTGTAAAGCAAAAGGCCTTACAGCTGTCAGCTTGTTTTCTGACGGCTGCAAGGCCTTTTTTACTTTTTTGTAAAGCTGTAATATTCATGCACGATATTTCTGTATCCCAGACGTTTCATATCATCGTAGCGCACATTGAACCTTGCTTTGGTCCGTGTTCCGCTTACAAGGTAACGTATACATTCCTGCGCATAATGATCTATCGTCAGTAGGCTGTCGGCTGTGTTGATAACGGGGAAGAACCAGAAGCTCCAGGAAAGCTCATTGTCATCAGGACTTTCGAGCAGCTTTTTATTGAATATCCTGATAAATGCGGCAGCGGCGTTTTCGCCCTCAAGCCCGTTTCTTAACTGCCAGCGTTTCAGGGCTCTTGCCTTACGGCGCATCTTTGCCTTGATCTTTTTTACTGTTACCGGCGCAATATCAACAACTCCGCTGCGGCAGGAGAAGCCTAAATAAGTCCAGCCGTCTCCCGGCTTGCCGAAAACCTCTTTTTCAGGGTTCATGCCAAGCCCGCAGCTGTCAAGATACGATCTTATATATCCGGCATATTCCTGTATGCTTTCTTCATTTTGAGAAAATACGATAATATCATCAGAGTACCTTGCGTATGTGATATTTCTGTCACTGAACCATTTATCAAGCTCTCTGAGGTAAAGGTTGGCATAAAATGAAGATATCGGCGTTCCTGCCATGATGCCCTTTTCGTCCTCAATGACAGCGCCTCTGTCGATGACGTTCTTTTCTTCAAGCAGGGCGCATAGAAAGCTGCAAAGCTCAGGATCGTCGGCCATAACCTCCTTTATCATCGGAGTGAGCTGTGAAACAGGTATAGAATTGAAATAATTGCTGATATCGGATCTATAAAAGAAGGAGCTTTTTATTGTCGGGTCGCTGACAAATCTGCGTACTGCATCCTTTGCGCATCGTGCAGGCCTGAATGAATAAAGCTTATCGCTGAAAAGATGATCGTATTTTCTGAGTATCAGGTGCGTCAACAGTTTAAGCACCATGTTTTCATCATAAGGATAAGTATAGACCACACGCTTTTTATTGCTGCTGCCCTTGTTTATTACAGAGCGCGAAGGCAGGGGAAAGGGTCCGCACTTTTTTATTTTGTGATATACATTCAGGTAATTTTTGCTGCTGATAAAATTTTTCAATTCCTTTTCAAAGCCCGGAGCACTTATCAGCGATGTTTTATAATCATAAAACCTGCTCCATGTTTTCTCATCCGATAGCAGATCAAGCAAAGACATAAAAATCCACCTCCTTGGTCAGATGCTGCCGAAAATAAAAAACAGAAAGAGAAATCGTTAAATCCAAGAAAATTCTTGGATATACAGGATCGTACACGGTTCGGCTGCCTGCGAAGCGCTGTGATGTACCGTGCCGGATCTGCCGCAGGCGCAAAGCGTTCTCTTTCTGCTTTTTTTAGTTTTATTCCGTTTTTTGGACAATATCAGGAGAGCGCATTCCTTGTGCGCTGAATGACATACTTTTTTGTGTTCCACCAGCCCTCAACGTCTATGTAGTAGCGAAGGTAGGGAATGCCTGCTTTCCGGCAGTCGTTTCTCATCTTTTTTGCGGCGCTCTTTTTCGAGAAAAGCTCTACCACAAGAGCGCATTTTCCGTTCCTGAAAAATGAGAAATACGGCATACGGGTATATTTTCCGTAATCAAGCTTTATATCATAATCGGAAAACTCGCTGAGGAAGATGCTGTCAAAGTATTGCAGATATGTACCGTTGAAGTTATATTGATTTTCCTCATCAGGCATTACAGGACCCCATGAAAAGCCCGACGGTCCTGTCGGCACAGTATTTTGTGCGGCAGCTTTTGCCGGAGCAGGCTGCGCGGAAGGCTGCACGGAAGGCTGAGTGTTGTTCTGAAAATTACCCTGGAGCTTTTTTGCTGCATCATTTGCGATATTTCTTGCGATCTGTTCGTTTGCAGCGCCGAACAGCTTAGAGAAGAATCCCATAATACGACCTCCTTCGGCTAATGATAAAAAATTACTGTTTAGATTATAGCATATATCAATGTTGATTTCAATGTAAAATAAGAAAATAACCGCAGAAATATAGAAATATTTACCAAAATTCAGGCGGGTGTATTCCCCAAAAGGAGCACACCCGCCGTCTTATTTATTTATCCGTAATGTCGTACATTTATCAGCAGCCGCATCCGCAGTTGTTGTCACAGCCGCAGCCGTTGTTGCCGCATCCGCAGCCGTTATTGCCGCAGCCGCATCCGCAGCCGCCGTTACCGCCGCAGCAGCAGAGGATCACGATAAGGATGATCACCCATGCACAGCTATTATTGCCAAAAAAACCATTGTTACACATAAGACATTTCCTCCTTTGTTCGATTACATTCCATAATACGCTGTAAAAGGAAAAGTGTTACAGCCGCAAAGGAGAAAAAACATCGCCTGATATCAGGTAAAGCTTATATACTTTACAGTGGTGTCATAGCTCCTTTTTGATCTTAATAAGCGCCGCCTTTTCAAGTCTTGACACCTGCGCCTGACTTATGCCGATCTCCTCGGCGACCTCAGTCTGCGTGCGTCCCTTGAAGAACCTCAGAGAGAGGATCTTTTTTTCGCGCGGGTCAAGTGAGCGCAGCGCTTCTTTCATAGATATCTCGTCAAGCCAGTTGCTTTCATCGTTGCTGTCACCGATCTGATCCATGACATATATCGTGTCGCTGCCGTCGGAATATACAGGCTCATACAGCGATACCGGCTCAATTATCGCTTCAAGCGCTATTACTACATTTTCCTTGGGTACGCCAAGCTCTTTTGCGATCTCATCGACAGTGGGTTCGCGGTTTGACCTGCGCTGAAATTCCTCCTTTACCTGCATAGCTTTATACGCAGTGTCACGTATCGACCGGCTGACCCTTACGGCGTTGTAATCCCTGAGATATCTGCGTATCTCTCCGATTATCATCGGCACGCCGTAGGTAGAAAACCTCACGTCTTTATCACAGTTGAAGTTGTCTATTGCCTTTATCAAGCCGATACAGCCCACCTGAAAAAGATCGTCAGGGTTTTCGCCTCTGCCTGCAAAGCGCTGCACAACACTCAGCACAAGCCTTAGATTTCCTTTTATCATTTCTTCTCTTGCAGCATTGCTGCCCTTTCGTATGAGCTGAAGAAGCTCCTGCTTTCTTTTTTCGGAAAGCACAGGCAGCTGAGATGTATTGACTCCGCAGATCTCAACCTTATTGTAAAGCACTGAAAAACCTCCGTTTATTTTTGTTATGCATAGTGTTGTCAAGTAAAATGCTTTACATACAAAATGCTGCCGAAAGAATAGTGCGGCTCGTTATTTTCTAAGGAAGTCAGACGAAAAATCAATAATAGTATTGATTATTTTGTCTGTTTGTGGTATAATTAACTCATCTTAAACAAAGGAGGCTGCTATAATGGCTTATAAGATCACTGACGAATGCATCTCTTGCGGTGCTTGCGCTGCTGAATGTCCTGCCGGTGCTATCTCCGAGGGTGACGGCAAGTATGAGATCGACGCTGATGCTTGTCTCGACTGCGGTGCCTGCGCAGGCGTATGTCCTGTTGGAGCTCCCACAGAGGGCTGATCGGAAGATTTTTCCTGACCGGAGCCGGTGTTATATTATGCCGGCTCTTTTTCTTTTGGCTTTTTATAAAAAGAAAAGCGATTTTTTATTTACTTTTATACTTTCGTATGGTAAAATGATATTATAATAAATCATCAGCCCTCAGGAGGCTTAAAAATGAATACAAAAATCAAGACGAAAAATACCGATGCGCTTTATGAGGCGATACTTACCCTCAGAAGCGTAGAGGAATGCTATGCTTTCTTTGATGACCTCTGCACTGTGCCTGAGATCAAGGCGATGTCGCAGCGCTATGCAGTGGCAAGGATGCTCGATGCGGGAGAGATATATACCGAGATCGTTGAGCATACCGGCGCGAGCACTGCAACGATAAGCAGGGTAAACAGGGCGCTCAACTACGGCAGTGACGGCTATGCGCTGACTATCGGACGGACTAAAAAGAAAGCTGATGGGGAGAATAAAGAGTGAGTGCGTATTTGTATTTTGCGGGATTTTACGATGCATTGACAGGCAATGTTGAGTATGATAAAAAGGCTGACTACCTTATGGAGCTTTTTGAGCGTCACGGTCATGCTCCGGGGCTTACGCTTGACCTTGCCTGCGGTACTGGTACTCTTACGCTTGAGCTCAGCAGGCGCGGAGTGGATATTTTCGGAGCCGATGCTTCTGCGGATATGCTTTCGATAGCTCAGCAGAAGTTTGACGAGGACGAAAGACACACTCTTTTCCTTTGTCAGAGGATGCAGGCTCTGGAGCTTTACAGCAGCATAAACACCTGTATATGCACTCTCGACAGCATAAATCACCTGCCGTCAAGGAAGGCAGTTACAGATACCTTCCGCCGGATAGCAAAATATCTTGAGGATGACGGCTTGCTTGTGTTTGACTGCAACACCGTCTATAAGCACAGAGAGATACTTGGTGATAACTGCTATATCTACGATAACGAAAAGGTATTCTGTGCGTGGCAGAACAGCTATTTTGAAAAGGATAACCGTGTCATCATCACGCTGGATTTCTTTGAGCCTGACGGAAAGCTTTACCGCAGATATTCGGAGCAGTTCTCGGAGAGGGCGTATACCCGTGAAGAAATGACAGATATGCTTGATCAGGCAGGGCTTTTTGCAGAGGCAGTATATGACGACATGAGCTTCGATGAGCCAAAGCCTGATTCGCAAAGAGAAATATTCGTAGTGAGGAAGAAACAGAAATGAGCAAAGACAGAATAATTCGCTGTATTACACCTGACGGCGGTGTTATGGCCTGCGCCGCCGATACGACCGATATAGTTTATACCGGAGCAAAGCTTCACATGACGTCTCCTGCGGCTACAGCAGCCCTCGGACGTTTGCTGACTGCTGCTGCGATAATGGGCGCACAGCTAAAACAGGACGATGCAAGCATAACCCTCCGCATAAAGGGCGACGAGAGCGAAACGGGCGCTGTTATAGCTGTATCCGACAGCAAGGGCAATGTCAAGGGATATTTGCAGGAGCCGGACTGCCCGACAGAATATTACTCAAACGGCAAGATAAATGTTTCAAAGGCAGTGGGCAGGACAGGCATTCTCAACGTAATGAAGGATTTCGGCGCAGGTGAGCCTTATGTAGGGCAGGTGCCGCTTGTTTCCGGCGAGATAGCCGAGGACATAACAAGCTACTATGCAACGAGTGAGCAGATACCTACAGCCTGCGCACTTGGAGTGCTGCTTGACAAGGAGGATCATCAGGTGCTGCTTGCAGGAGGTCTGCTTGTGCAGCTTCTTCCCGGCGCGGATGATGAAACGGTAGACAAGCTTGAAAAGAACATTACTGAGCTTGAACCCATGACGACCATGCTTGCAAAGGGCATGAGCATAGAGGATATCTGCCGTACTGCGCTGAAGGGCTTTGATATGGAGGTGCTTGACGAAACTCCCGTCAGATATGCTTGTTCATGCAGCAGAGAAAAGATAATTGACGCATTCTCGACACTGAGCGATGATGAAATACGTTCACTTGCTGATGAAAAGGGCTATGCCGAGGCTATATGTCACTTCTGCAAGAAAAAGCACCGCTTCTCAAAGCTTCAGCTTGAACAGATCATCAAAGCAAGAGCCGCAGATCAGAATAATAAAGAATAAAATAAAGGCACTGTCAGCTCGTTTCGGGCGGCAGTGCCTTTGATATTTTTATACGGATACTGTACAGCTGATGCACTTTACAGGTTTTATGCATATTGTACGGCTAATGAGCTTTACAGACTTTACAGAGTTGTCCGGTGCTGTTGTGTGCTATTCAGTGCTGCTTGCTGCGGCCGTTTATTGGTAAACAGAAGTGATGCCGTAGTATTCTTCAATGGTAAGACCGCTGTTTGCGATCTCGGCGGCCTTTTGTGTGCCAAGATACCTTATGTGCCACGGTTCGTACTTATAGCCGGTAACAGCCTCCTTGCCTTTCGGGTAGCGTATGATAAAGCCGTATCTTACGCAGTTACGGGCAAGCCATATCGCTTCCGGAGTGCCGTCAAAGTAGTCGGAGGTCGTATTTACGTCTATCGCAAGACCGGTCTGATGCTCGGAATGTCCGGGGCGCGCAGAGCACCTGTCAGCCTGCTCCACACCTCTGTCATAAACAAAGGAATTATATGTATAATTCTGTGTCTGGTAGCTTCTGAAATCTGATATTATGTAAAGATATATGCCGTCATTGGCCGCATCTCTTGCCATTCGGTTGAATGCATCGTAGGTCTCCGGATCAAGACCGTCACCGAAATCAGCCGGCAGGGAATAGGTCTTGTTGGCGATAAGTATGCCGTCAACGTATGTAACGCCGTCTATAACGTGTATCGTTTTGAGATATTCGGAGTGCTTCCGGCTCCAGTCCGAGCAGGTTTTCTGTCCGCTGCTCTCTTTCTTATATGAGCATACATGGAAGTAATATTTCTTGTTAATGGCAAGTCCCGTTAGAGTGATTTTGCTGCCGGTCGTTTCGAGCTTTTTGCACTTCTTTGGCGCAAGGCTCTTTGCGGTCGAGTAGTGGATAATGTAACCGTCAGCGCCCTCAACTGGCTCCCACTCTATTTCTATCCGGTCAACCTTGCTTCTTGTGCGCTTTATCACAGGAATGTCGGCATCAGCTTCTTCCGGCTTAGCTGTCTGCGGCTGTGGAGACGGTGCCGGCTTTTCGGGAGCCGCTGATGCTTCCGGCTTCGATGCTTCACTAACAGAGCTTTTTTCATTGGACGGCTCGGAAGCGGAGCTTTCCGCCTTGGACGGCTCGGAAGCGGAGCTTTCCGCCTTGGACGGCTCGGAAGCGGAGCTTTCCGCCTCGGACGGCTCGGAAGCAGAGCTCTCCGCCTTGGACGGTTCAGAAGCAGAGCTCTCCGCCCTGGACGGCTCGGAAGCAGAGCTTTCGGTTTTGGATGCTTCAACAGGACGTTCTGTATCGGATGCCTGAACATCGTATCTTTCCGGTTCGGACTGCTTAGCAATGGAGCTTTCTTTTGCGGAAGGCTCTGGCAATGCTTCGCTTTCTGTTGAAGTATCGCTGATAAGGCTTGATTCAGTGTCCGTCATATCCGATGAGCTTTCGTTTGCTTCTGCCGGCGCTTCGGATTCTGCGGGTACGAGGTTTAATACGGGTAAAGTATTGCTTTTTGTGCCGCATGAAGCAGCCGTGAGTAAGATCAATGATGAAAGTATTATCGCTGCAATATTTTTCATTATTTGCGCCTCTGTCTATGAGTATTTTGTCGGTCAATATACATAAGTAATTTTATACCCTTAACTGCAAATAGTCAATTACAAATCAATGCTCAATAACAGAATTGTAAGAGATAAACATTATATATTGCAGCGTTTTGTTAAAAATTAACTAAAATTTCCTGCAATTTATTCACAAAAATTCGGCAATTATAACAATTATACACCTTTGCTTCTTAGCTTTAAGCTCGTTCTAAGCTCCTTCAAATTTACCTTGCCGGAAAGCAGTATGAGTGCCGCAAGATTCGGAACAGCCATAAGTCCGTTCAGCGTGTCCGAAATATCCCAGACGAGCGAAAGGCTCATAACGCAGCCGATATATGTCACGCCGGCATAGATGATACGGTAAGCCCTGATATACCTTCCGCCGGTGAGGTATTCAAGGCTCTTTTCGCCGTAGTACGACCATGATACAAGTGTGCCGAAGGCAAACAGTATTATCGAAACCGACATGAATAGCCTGCCGATATCTCCGGTTACGCTCTCAAAAGCATAGCTGCACAGCTCAATACCGTCAAGTCCCTTACTGTCACCGTCGGTAACGAGCACACAGAGAGCCATAAGCGTACACAATACTATCGTATCTGTAAAGACCTGAAAAATACCCCACATTCCCTGTTCGTAGGGGTCGTCTGTTTCAGCGGAGGAATGAACGATA
The DNA here is from genome assembly GCA_902802105.1 of uncultured Ruminococcus sp. Lineage (GTDB taxonomy): Bacteria > Bacillota > Clostridia > Oscillospirales > Acutalibacteraceae > UBA1213. Next base: position 1,370 of record CADCKR010000004.1, on the reverse strand, counting down.
GGCGAGGTGCCGAGACCTGCTTCATTTGAAAAAACTCCCCTTGAAATGCCGTATTTTATCGCCGCAGCCATGCCGTAACCCATAAAGCCGCCGGAAACTGCCCTGATATCAAAGGCCTCCGTGATTATCCTGCAAAACGCTTCCGGAACCGACCGCAGGTGCATGAATATGACTGTCATTATGCCTGCTATGAATACAGCAGTCATTGCCGGAACAAGCTTTTCGGTAATCTTTGCTATCCTGCCGATACCGCCGAAGATTATCGCTCCCACAAGCACCGAAAGCACCGCGCCGCTGATTCCGGCAGGAACACCGAAGCCCTCTTTTAATGCGCCCGCTACAGAATTGCTCTGCGTCATGTTGCCCATTCCGAGAGATGCAAGCGTGCATATTAATGCAAAGCAGACTGCGAGCCATTTGCAGCCAAGGCCTTTTTCAATGTAATACATCGGTCCGCCGCAGTATGAGCCGTTTTTTCTGATGCGGTACTTTATACCGAGCACATTTTCCGCAAAAACCGTAGCCATACCGAAGAATGCAGCGAGCCACATCCAGAAAACAGCTCCCGCTCCGCCCAGAGCTATAGCATTTGCCACGCCGACAATGTTTCCTGTACCTACAGAGCCGGCCAAAGCTGTAGAAACAGCCTGTAAAGGCGTAATGCTTTCTTTACTTGCTTTGTTTTTATCCTTCCGGAAGACGGTCATTATTGTCCTGCTCCACCAGGTTTTTATCCCGAAAAGCTGAAAGCCTCTCAGCTTTACAGTGTAGAATATGCCTGTTCCGAGCAAAAAAAGCAGCATATACGGACCCCATACGATAGAATTCACTTTTGCGTTTACGTTTTGCAGCAGTTCCATACAGACACACCTTATCACATAATGATACTCTGTATTATATGTGATGGCCGCCCATCGTAAAACACATGAACGCCTATTTCTGCATTGGAGAGGGAATTTTTTGTGAATATTAATATCGGATATTGAATATAATGGTTATGTTAAGCTTTATTGTACTATATTGCTTTTGCGCGTTGTTAGCTTTATACAACTTCATGACAATATATTGAAAAAAATCAGGAAAATCAGATAATCATACAAAAAAGTTACATATTCATTTGAAAAACACATATTTCTGTGATATAATGAAAGTGGATAATTGTTTGCATTATAATGTGTGTTTTTGCGGCGATTTAAAACTAAACTGTAGCTTTCAAGGCGGTGATGAGGGTGAAGTATGCAAGATATGACAATACAGAAAAACATGACAGCAATATTCCTGCTATGCCCGAAAACTCTCCGTCCGGCAGTGAAAATGCCGAAGATATGAAAATAATAAAACGAAATAAACGAGTATCTTTGATAAAGCTC